>JBFLVQ010000022.1:0-33940 GCA_040758525.1 Acidobacteriota bacterium | reverse complement strand
TGGAGCAATCAATTGCCATAGACGAAGTAATTTCTCTTGATCGGCACCTCTAATCTCATCATAAGAGATTATCAGTAAAGCCCCTCGCGGTAGTGCCTGGTCTGTTGTTGCAGGCATTAGTTCTATCGTTTCTACCAGCATCAAGAGTGGATGTAGCCCAAGTAGAATATTTTTGTTATGAGCTTTAATACAGAGCCGACCAAATGGTGCGCCTACTAACCGACCGCTGGTAATCGCTTGCGATATTGCCTGCAAGCCCATCATAGGTATAGCTACTGTTAAGGTTTTCTCAGAAGGTTGTTCAATTGCTGCAACTTCGTCTACTGGATCGTGAAAATAGAGTAATTGCAAGCGTGTGACAAAAGTGGCACGATGCCATAGCGCTCTTAGAGTTGGAAAGTAGCTTTGATAATCCTGTTCACATTCCTCTTCAGAGTAGCTCAAGCTACGCTGAGAATATTTCTCTGCTAGCGCTAGCAGAATTTGTAACCATTGCGCTGTTTCTGCTCTTGCTCTCGGTGTCTCTCTGAAATCATCATAGATCAAGTAGTATAGATCTGGATCAATTATCAGTTCGCTATTACGTCGAAATAGTAGTAGCGACTCTTGTAGTACTCTGAATATACCACTAATCTCACAATGGAAAAGCTGTTCAATTGCCGTAGCAGAGAAGCGGGGTGGATTTAAGCCACTACGGTAGCCATCCTGAATCGCAATAATCGCGCAGTATTTGATCAGCGCCTCAAAAGCTGCCACTAACATTTTCGGTTTTAGTTGCGCATCTTGTTCGTTGAGCGCACGTTGATAGCTGGCAGCTAATGGATATGGATATTCATTTAGGATGATTACATCAGTCTGATCCAAACCTTACCCCGTTTCAAACTAGATAAAATCGTTTGCACCTAAGTGATCCAAAAGTGGCATACCTTGACCGATTCGCTCTGAACGTATTAATGCACGAGTAACAAATTGTTTGGCTAGCGAGACAGCTTCTTTGAGTGTGTTTCCTTGTCCTAGCAATGCAGCAATTGCTGCAGAGAGAGCGCAACCTGTGCCATGTGCAGCAGCATTTTCAATACGTGCAGCCTGGAAGGTTTGACAATCACCATCTTGATAGAACAGATCTATTGCCTCTGTCTGCAAATGTCCGCCTTTGATCAATACGGCACTAGAGCCCATGGCGTGCAATTGCTGCGCAGCACGCCGCATTGTTTCTATATCATTAACACTTTGGCCGGTCAAAGCGGTCGCTTCGGCCAGGTTAGGCGTAATTATAGTAGCAAGGGGAAAGAGTTTTTCACAAACAATTTTCCGCGCTTCTGGGGTGAGTAAGGGAAAGCCACTACTAGAATCTAGCAATGTGTCTAAGACAATAAAGCGAGGCTGCTTTTGCGCTAGATAATTGGCTACTGCTAAGGCGATCTCACTATTTGCCAGCATGCCAATCTTCACTGCATCAATATTGATATCTTCGTAGAGTGTTTCTAATTGCTCGATTATCAATGTAGCAGTAAGGGGTGTAACAGTACGTACTGCTACTGTGTTTTGCACAGTAATAGCAGTCACCACAGCCAGACCATAGCAACCTAGCGCAGTAAAAGTCTTCACATCTGCCACTACGCCTGCGCCACCTGTGCCATCAAAGCCAGCAATAGTGAGAGCAATAGGTCTATGTAGGGAGCTATTGCCCTTTGAGCGCATAAACGAGTTCCTCTAGTCTCTCGGCTTCAGCAAAGAGTCTAATGGCAGCTAGGCCAGCCGCACCAGTTGCCAGCACTTCACTACTATTCTCTAGATTTATCCCGCCTAATGCTAACACAGGGCACTTTGCCAACTGTACTGCTTGAGTAAGTTGCTGCAATCCTAAGGGAGCACCATAGATCTCTTTTGAAGGGGTAGCAAAAACAGGACCAAAGAGTACAAAACTTGCACCTGCCTCTGCTGCCATAATCGCTTCAGTAACAGAATGGGAGGAAGCGCCAATAATGAAATTCTCACCCGTCAACTGTCGTACTGCCTCGACGGGCAGGGAATCGCTACGTAGATGCACACCCTTTGCCCCACAAGTAAGCGCAATATCAACTCGGTCATTGACTAATACGCTAGTGTCACTTCCTTCTGTGATAGAGACTACTGCTTCTACTAATTTACTAAGCTGATCGGTAGGGAGGTCTTTTTCGCGAATCTGAATTAAGTCAATACCGGTATCAGCAGCACGCTGACAGAGATCTAACAGAGGGACAAAATTGGTGTCATCAACGTAGCGGTTAAGGGTTCGGCGGTTGGTTATCAAGCAGAGCAACGTTTTTGGTTTGAGCTGACTCATCGGCCTGTTTCTCTTCTTCTGATATTGCCTTTACAGTACGCTTAAAATTAAGAATCTCCCAGCCGCCAATCAATAGATTAATTACGCCTAGGCCGGAAACTGCCCCACGCATATAGCCACTATGCATAAGCTCGATCAATCCTTGCCAATGCAACTGGCTAGCTGCGTAATAGAGGAAGTAGTTATCATTCCAGTACGAATACCATGGCAGGAATACCAGCAGAGCGCCAATCTCAAAGCAGATAAGTATGTAAAATATGACAGTAAGTTTTGCTGACACAATTATTCAATGATTCGGTAAAGTTTAGCAGGATAGAAGTGAATGGTGAGCAAAGCGCTTGTACTCATAGTCTCACGGCCCACTCCCATCTCCTAATCCCTTTGGCCATTAGCCGCGTTGTTCCTGATCAGTTCATGCAGATCCCTGATCTTGCTAGAGACATTGCGATAGTTGATATCTATCGCATAGACCTCCTGTAAGAGGTCTAAAGCTCTGTCATATTCTCCTAGGCGTTCATAAGCATTAGCTAGATCATAACGCATGGCCTGATATTCTTCTTCAGAACGACCTGGGCTCTCCAAACCACGTTTATACCAGACCGCAGAAGGTCGTGCCATCTTATTTTGCAAAAAGCAGAAACCAAGCATATTACAACAATTGAAATAGTGCCCATCACCAACAGTTGCCGAAGTAGCTTTACAAGCAATCTGAAACTCTTCAATGGCATCATCATAGAGCTCCATATCCTTGTAAGCCAGACCAAGATTATAATGGGTTTCAAAATCGGGAACTTCGTTCTGTTCCAGACCACTCTTAAACTCTTCAAAGATAGAGAGCAGACCAGCTTCCAGACCAGCGTTCTCATTCTCCGGTATAGGTGTGGGAGCTGACTGTGGACTACTAACAGTATTAGCCATTGGCAACATATCGCTAGTAGGCATCTCTTCCAATGATTGCTCAATGTCAGAAACCAGGCTATCAAAGAAAGATGCTGCAGAAGCCTGTGCTGCGGAACGGGCGGTCTCATCATTAGTCAGCGACTGTGCACGTGCTGCTAGCGTATCAGGTATTGGTGGTGGCTCTGGTGGTTCAGGTAAGGGTGGCAATGTTATTGAAGACTCACTGTTGTCAGATTGCCAGCCACTATTAGCAATCTCACTTGGCGAAGGCGCATCCATAATCGCGCTAAGAGAGATATCTTCAATCGGTTCGATATAGATATCCGAGCCTGACGCTCCCAAACTTGGTGTGGGAGCTCTGCCACGATCCCCTCCCAAGTGGGCAAAACGCTGTAGTATCGCAGGATGATTAGGGTACTGTTTATCTAAATTCTCTAATGTATCACGAGCAATCTCAAGATATCCCTGTGCAATATAGAAATCAACTCCTTCCAATTCATCACGCAGAATCTTTTCCCGCGCCATCTGCATGGTTGCCGTGCTCTCATCTGTGAGGTTAATTTCAAAACCACTAAATTTCTCAGCCGTCTGATCAGTTGCACCTTTTATGGTAAGCGGTACCGGCGGCACATTGGTGACTGGTGAAGGAGCCTCTGTACCTGAGAAGAGATCTGCAAAAGAGGAGGGTGGCTGAGTCGGTTCGGGTGGTGTAGCCGGCATTGGTGGTGGGGATGCGAACATATCATTCGGCATCTGATTGAATGCTGGCGGCTGATAGCTCTGTTGTGGTTGATAGCCGAGTGAGTCCATACTGATCTCGGAGAGGCCGCTGCTAAGATCAATCTCAATCGCACCATCCGATTCCATGGCGACAGAATTGATTGTAGGGTTATGATTTGATTTTGTGCTTGGAGAAGCTTGCTCATGTAATACCCCTGCACCATTAACCTGCGCAGGAATATTGCCTAATGAAGGGTTTAACTCATAGGCTTCAGAAAGTAGGTCATTGGCCAGAGCAGCATCGCCTTGCTCTTCATAAATACGCGCCAGCGCCATACACTGGGTCGCTGCCTTCTCTTCTAGTCCACCATCTATATAAAGTTGCTTGAGTTTTAAGCGTGCCTCAATATAGTTGGGATGTTGCGAGATCAGCTCTTCTAGTAGTTCTGCAGCATGATCAGCATAACCACGACTAGCAAACATTTCTGCTTCACGTAACTGCTTTTCCGCCGATTGTGCATCATTAGCAGTTGCTTTAGGTGGCATCAATCCGGGTGCAATAGGTGGTTGTTTGGCTGCTGTTGAAGTTTCAAATGCCAGCGGAATAGAGTAGCCTGGTGTCAACGAGACGGGTTCGGAAACACCTAGATTGGCCAATCGCTGTTTGTAAGAAGGTTCGTCCGGCTCGATCTCAATCAGTTGCTTAAGAGCATTAATGGCCTCTGGTCGTAACCCTCGTCGTAGCGCGGCTTCCACAATCATATTGAGTGTGGTGCTAAGGTTATGATCTTCACGTACACGCATGTAGATGTCGGCAAGCCGCTTAAGCGCTACCATATGATTGGCATCATACTCTAATATGCCCTTTAGTAAGGCGATCGCTTTCTCTTCTTGCCGACGTGCAATCAACAGATCTATACATCTATCAACAACAGCAATGGTACGATCAAACTGCCCTCGTTCAAGGTAACGGCGACCAACTTCTATCAGGTAATCATAGCGGGATTTATCTAATTCTAACAGCCGACTAAAAGTACTCTCAGCATCCTCCAGCATCTTTGCATTGAGGTAGGTGCGACCTAGAATAACTATTAGATCAATATCGCCAGGATTCTTCTCAAGCGCTTGGCCTAACATATCAAAAGCCTTCTGCAATTCGCCATGCTGCGCAAAAGCATCTGCCATCGCCTTCAATACTGACTTAGAATAAGGATTGATTCCTAAGGCGCGCTGGAAAGAGAGAATGCTTTCTTGATAATTTCCTTTGCGTAAAAACTCCTGACCAGCATAGAAGTAGGCTTCATGCGCTTCTTCATTGAGCCCTTCCAGTTGATAACTTTCCGCTAGCTTCAATCTTACTGAAGTATTTTCTGGATCTAGATCAGCAATCTTTTTCAGTACTTCAAGGGCCTTTTTGGTCTGTCCATTACGCTTATAAGCGTCGGCAACGATCAGATACTGTTGTCGTGCATCAACAATCAGTCCCTGTTTAGAATATAGGTCGGCAAGTTTTAGCGAAGTCTCATAGTTGGCAGGTTCAAGCTTATTGATCTTTTTGTACATTGCGATCGCTTTTAGCGTAAAGCCATTTTCACGATAGTTCTCGGCAATACGCGAAAAGTTCATAATCGCTTCTTCAGTGCGGCCCGCTCGTACACAAAGATCGCCTAGTGTGTTTATCATCGTGAGATCATTAGGATCGGCTTCAACGATCTTGCGATATTCTTCAATGGCGGCAGCGATCTTCCCCTGCTGCACATACTTCTCAGCCGACTTTAACACCTTGGCTTTATTAAATGACATAAACTGAGCCGCTCCGCGGTAACAACAAATTTAATGCGATGAAGGTGCAAGCATAAAAACTAACATAGCGAAAATCACTTGTCAACCGCTTTCAAGCCTTGCAGTACGCTCTCAACTATAATGTTTACTCATCTTTAGAGCCATACTCAGGAAGTCCTTTGGGTCTCCTCAGAGAGTGGTAGCAAGGGCTGTTCACTTACCCATACACCATGAAAACTACGCCGATGAATTGGCGTAGGACCAAGTTTACGCAGACTTGCCAGGTGTGCTGGTGTACCATAACCAACATTATTTGCAAATCCATAACCTGGCCATTGCTGATCATAATCATGCATAATATGGTCACGAGTAACTTTGGCAATAATCGAAGCCGCCGCAATAGAGGCACAGAGAGCATCGCCTCTAATAATCGCTTGTTGGGCAATACTCACCGCCTTGAGTGGAAAGCCATCTATGAGCAAATAGTCTGGTGCTGGCTGCAACTTGGCAACTGCTTGAGCCATTGCTTTAAGACTAGCCTGATGAATATTCACGCTGTCAATCTCGGCTGGTTCGATTCGCATTACTGCTATCGCCTGTGTACATCCTTCGAGCTCAGCCGCTAGCCGCTCACGCTGTCGCCGTGTCAGCCGTTTAGAATCATCAAGTCCAGTGGGCAGTCTAGTTAGATCTAGTATTACTGCTGCAGCCACTACTGGGCCTGCCAACGCACCACGACCGACTTCATCTATACCAGCAATAAGTCGGAAACCGGCGCTAAACAGTTCTGCCTCAAATTTAGTGCTGCACTGACTTATCTTCGCCATTTAATATTATCACTATTTGTGAGAGATTGGGGCACTAAATATTATTATTTTTTCCTACGATGTTGCCAACAGTAGCCTGCCACTTTCACATGGCGCTGACACTTCTTGCCACTACGTGTGGGCGCCCCACATATTAAATTATCTGCATTTAATGGTAGATTGTTACCCGTAGCAGTAACTAATCTCCTTTCTACTGCCGTCTCAGCAGGCGGTAAGGACTCTCTTTTTGATTGCTGCCAATTAACTCCTCCCAATAGATAAGACGTACAACAGAGCAGAATCGGGAATAATAGACGCCCTCGTCGATAATTAATAAGCCTTTTAGCACAGCTTTGGCAGAATATTGAAGCGGAGAAGATTCTCCGCCAACTTCGAACTAGATCTATCCGTTCACCACAATCACAACAGAAGTTGGGTTGGTAATACCAATTTATCATATTACTGTTTCTCTAGATGAATTATTACTAGAGAGGTAGATGTAATATTGAAGGGAATCCATCTTGAGGGAAAAAAAGAGGCCGAGGTAATTAAAACCTCGGCCTGCTGATTATCGTGAAAGGTATCAGTTACTGCGCCGTGATAGTAACCGGCGAAGATGAGATACCATTCGGGTTACGCACTGTGACTGTCAAGGTCGAACCAGGTCGTGTGATACTGGAGAAGCGAGTTCCTTGCGAGCCAACCGTGCTCCTCTTAACGATGAACCTAGAGCCTCTTGCATTTGGTTGTAATGTGAAGGTCTCACCACCTACGACAAGCACAGCACCGGGCTGAATATTAGATCCAGCCGAATTGGTCTTGAACCTGCCATCTACGATCACGGTAGCAAATAGTAGTGGTGGATTGGCAAGTGTGAAGTTGCCTGGATTGGTACCTGTACCGACGTTGCCAGCCGCATCACGTACTGCTACCTGTATTCTTGCTGAGGTAGTTTCAATACCTGGCGGAGCAACAGCGGTAAATGAGTTCGTTCCGCTCTGAGCCGTACCACTAGCAACATTGAAGTCAAAGGTGGCACCACCATTGGTGGATAACCGCACTTCAAAGGTAGTTACGCCAATGTTGTCAGTAGTGGTGAACTGTCCAGTGAACTGCTGACCACTGCCTACACCTATACCAGCGGCAGGCGATAGTACGGTAACGATCGGTGCAATACTATCACTAGCTGTACCAGTGAGGCTTACTGTTACTGTTGGAGTGGCAGGATCATTGCTGCGGATTGACAAGGTGTCAGATCTTGGACCTGCCGTAGTGGGAGTAAAGTTAACAGTAATCTGGCCGGTAGAATTGGGCTGGACTGTGAATGGTGTTGTGCTAGGCAGTGCGAAGCCATTCGCTCCTCCACTGGTGAGCGAGAACGACTGAATATCCAGTGGGGCTGTACCAATGTTGCTAATGATCACTGTACGTGATGCAGTTTGATTGATCGGCACAACGCCAAAGTCTAGCGAAGGTGTGGCCAGTGAGATACGTGAGGCTGTACCATTGCCGGAAAGCACCAGTATCTGAGAACCACCATTGCTGGTTACCGTAACACTACCATTGGCCGGACCAGTTGTGTTTGGTCTAAAGGATACCTGGAAGGTAGTGCTTTGGCCTGCTGGAATCGATGTCTGTAGCGGACTAGATACGCTAAAGCCAAGGGTTCCACCAGCCGTTAATGTAGGCGTAGTTAAGCTAAGCGGAGCATTGCCTATGTTACGCACTGTGATCGCTTGTGTGGCGGTTGTGTTGACTGGCACATCACCAAAGATCACATTGGCTGGTGTTACTTGCAGTTGTGGGGCTGCAGGCATTGTCCCAGTACCAGTAATCGGTACGTTGACAGGTGAGTTGGAAGCATTAGTACTAGAGATCACCAGCGTACCTGTCATCGCTCCAGTAGTGTTAGGAGCAAAAGCTATTCTAACAACATTGGGAGCAGGTGGATTAGGAGCAATTGTGAACGAAGTAGCAGAATTGCCTGACAACTGTGCTGTGAAGACCAGTGCTACTGCCGTACAACCACTATTAGTGACGGTTACGTCTCTAGTAGCAGTCTGACCAACATCAAGGCTGCCAAAATCGACGGAGGTCGGACTGACAGCAATGGTTGGCTGACAGCCATTGCCAGTAATACTGACACTACTTGTGCCGGTACAACTGTTGGATATATTGAGCGTGGCATTCTGAGTAGTGTTATTAGTTGGCGTAAAGGTAACCATTAAGGTTTGCGATTGACCTGCGCTCAAGGTAAATGGCAGCGATGGGCCAGTCACAGTAAATGCACCGCCAGACTGGGCAAAGCCGAACGCTGTTACAGTAATAAGCGAACTACCTGCGTTGGTAAGCGTCACGGTTTGCGTTGTACCCTGATTAACAGGTGCGTTGCTAAAGGTTAGCGTACTTGGTGTAACTGTTAGCGAGCACTGTCCTACTCCACTAACAAACTGTGGTACCTTGCCGATCGAGAAAGGCGAAGTACTACCATCACCAGTTGTCACCGTTGCCGTCAGGAAGAGGGTATTGGTCTGTGTAGGATTGATAAACGGCGCTGGGATGATCAGACTTGCCGACCAATCAAGCGTGTTGTTGTTTTGGGAATTGGGCTGGAATGAGATCACTGCATTTAAGAAGAGCTGGCCTTCAGATTGCGATTGCAATACTTCCGAGCCGCGCTTACTGACAAAGACCTCAATCTGAGACAGATTAATGTTGGCCGGTATGGAGTTGTCTAAGAAATTGACGGTACCTTTAATCGTTGTCTGCCCTGTGCTAGTCACGGTGATTGCCGAGTCAATCTTAATTAATGACGTAAGCATCACATTGTTAATCTGATTATTCAGGATACCTTCTTGACCCGCAGTTACATTGATGTTTGGAGTTACTGCCAATACATCGGGCGGGTTAAGAAAGACATTGTTAGAGCTAAACGTGTTGAAGGTAGCATTGTTGGCTAGAGTGGTTGCGCTATGTGTGATACCGCTTACTGGTGTAGCTGGCGGATTAAAGACTGGCGCCATAACCGCAGTATCGTTATTGAACGCAATATCATTAAGGAAGATTGTGTTCGCAAACGCAGCGCCATCGACAAACACACCACCACCCTTATTGCTACGCGGTTGTGCTGCTGCTGGAGTATTGGGATCAAAAGGCGCGCCTGTGCCTAGGTTGTTAGCACCAATATCATTATTCTGGATCAGGTTGTTGTTAGGATTGGCAGGCGCAACTGTACCACCTATGTGTACGCCAGTACCAATGTTACCAGAAATCTGATTGAAGTTGGCCGGTTGTGTACCGCCAATCGTGTTACCATTGGATGAACCAGTAATAAGTAAGCCATCACCAAGATTTGGCACCTGCACTGAACCGGTCGAGTTCACACCAATCTTGTTAATCGCTACGATGTTAAACTGGGCTTGTACGTCGCCACTCGCGATCCTCACACCATTGCCCATACCTATGGCAGTAAGACCTAACACGCCATTACCGGAGATAAGATTTTGAGTGACGGTGTTGAACTTCGAGTTTCCTAGTGTCGAGATACTCACACCGCCTAACACGTTAGGCAAGGCAATCTGACCACTGGGATCAATACCAACGCGATTGCTGCGAATCGTGGTATTACTGGTGATGTTATCACTAACGTTGATACCAAAACCTAAGTTACCGCCGATGGTACTATTGGTGATTGTGTTGCCAGTTGCGCCTGATTGAATACGTATACCATCGCGCAGGTTGGCTGCACTGATCACTGTGCCAGGCACAAGTGTTGTACCGACGCGGTTGACACCTATACGATTATTATCGAGGGTGTTGTTTTGTGGTATCGATACTGCCAAAGAGATGCCATTGACCTGTATACCATCCTGTCCATTGGCACCAATAAAGTTGTTAGTGACTTGTGTGCTTGATGTGCCACTTAGCACTATACCGCTTAATGCATTTGGTCCTGGTGTGATCGTATCGCAATCAAACCCAATATTGTTCTGTGTGATCATATTGCCATTGCTTGATGCCACAATGGCGTTTTGCGGTGCATTGATAATTGCCACACCTTTGATCATACAATTGGGTGCAGAAGAGGTGATGATGATACCACCACCGCTCAATATGACTTTGGAGCCAAGTGTGTTGGTTGCGCCACTAAGCGCGCTTGTGTTTACCACCGTGCCATCAATCGCTGTACCAGGAGCAAGAATAGGAGGCAGATTGCCACCTGTTAGCGCGATAAACCAGTAGGTCTGATTGGTAGCCGTGCCGCAGATCGAGCGAGTATCAGATTCTACGTTTGCATTCGGAGGTGGCCCAGAGGTGGTGGAAAGAGTCTGGAAGCCAACACCCTGATTAGCTTTGTTGGAAGTTACGAAGTCATTGTTAAGCGCTGTAAGCGCTTCACGCAAGCTGATGCCTGTACTACCACCGGGCGCGCCCAATGGTCCTTTGAGAGCGGTGAGTTGTGCGCTAGTACAACTTGGGCAATCGTTCTCATCATTGAGCGTAGAGACCTGTAAGGTGATAGCCAGCGGCTGAATAGCCAGTACTGTGCCGCCATCTGCTTTACTGATCGCTATACCTTCAATACCATGGCGACGGAAATTACCTGCTGTGAGCGCAACTGGATTTTGATCTACATCCATTGAGAGTGGCTCAGAAAGGTTGCCGCCCTTACTGTTCAAGAGCACAGATACTTGACTCGTGCCATCATTGATGACGGCTAGATCCAGGTAATCGTCGCTATTGAAATTGCCTGCTACGAGGTCACGTACACCTTCGCCAGCGGAGAATGATTTCGGTTTTGAGAAACCTTTCTCTCGTCGTGTAAACCAGACCGTGATACCTGAGGAACCGGAAACGGCAAGATCAGGAAAATGGTCGCCATTCAGATCACCGACCACCATACCACGTACTGAGTTGGCGTAGGCGAGCCGTTGCTCACGCGGGAAATTGCCTTTCTCATCGCCATAGAACACGGCCAAGCCAGAGTTGCTAGCGATCGCAATATCAAGTCGGAAGTCATTATCGAAGTCGCCAAACTTGGCAAAAGCAATCTGACCAAGCCCTATTGGCTTGATAACCTTCATCTCAGATGTGCTTAGATCGCCCTGATTAATAACTAGACGTACTGCATTAGATGCTTCGTCGACCGTGAGTAGATCGGTGAGACCATCACGATTGATATCGCCAGCAGTAAGTGTGACGAGGCTGCCGCCTAAATTTATCGTAGGACCAGTTGTGAATATTCCCTGGTCACTTCCTAGCAGCAGTGAGAGTGTGCCTGCTTCCGCATTGGCAATCGCGATATCCTGGGCACCATCAACATTGAAATCGCCAAAGGCAAGTGCTTTGGCAGGAGCGGCGAGGGTATAACTCTGTGGGGCATCGGTGAACTCGCCCGTAGGCGAAGCTAGCCGTACACGCAACTCGCTGCCACCATTAGTAGCATAACTAGTAACCAGATCTGGCACACTATCGTTGTTGACGTCTTGTTGCGCCAGTGCTATGGGCTGGGTGAGGCCGCCCAGGGTATTTACATTCTCTGGGAGATCTGCCGCGTCAACAAATCCTAATTTTTCATATCGTCCGCTGACATGCAGCGTGATCTTTGCTGGAGTGTTTGCTTTTGTGCCTACCGCAGCGCTAGCGGCACTGGCACTAGTTTCACTGCCCGGCGTTAGGAGCCAAAAACTCGCTCCTATAAAGAAGCAAGCCAGGCTGATAATAACCCATAACTTCCTCTTCATCAGTAATCCTCCTCGTCTCTTGAGCGGCCGGGGTGCCCGACCGGCTCATGTATTCAATTATTTCTATAAGCAATCTATGTTAGCGTTAACAAGATTAAACCATTTTTAACTTAGTACATAATTTTTATAATCGAAAATGGTAGAGAAGTCTATCATTAGACCTCCCCACCATTGATTCTGTTAACGTTGAAAAGCGATCGGCGTAGATTCAACTCCATTAGAATTACGCACGATCAACTGTACCGTGACACCCTTGGGAATCGCTTGTGCTATCTTTAACTGCGATGGACTGCTACGTTCTCCCTTCTTGACAATGAACCTTGTTCCACTATTGTTAAGACTAATAGCAAAGCTCTCCCGAATTGCTCCATTGACTACAATCAGGCTTGCTCCTGGTTGAATATTTGAACCTGTCACTAAGAACCTCAGTTTCCCGCTGGCAAAAGATGGTGCCAGTAGCAAGGGTCGTAGTCCTACAGAGAAGTTGTTGTCTGACGCATCACTGCCCAGATTACCACTAGAATCACGCGCTACTACCTGTATACGTGCAGTCCCGGTGCTAAGAGTGGCAGGTACATTCCATAAGAATGATCGTGCGTTGCCCGCCAGTCCAGTGGCAATAACTTGGTTAAAGGAGGCGCCGCTATCAATCGAAAGGAAGATATCTTGTGTCACTACACCAATATCATCCATTGTTGTCCAAGTGATTGTAAACGATTCACCAGCAATGATTATTTCATTACCATTGGGTGCTTGCACGGTTACTTTAGGCGCACTCTGATCAGCAATCGTGAAGGTTGTCGAGATGGTGTTATTATTCTCATTCGACTCCTGCACTTGATTACCTGCATCTGCGATTACACCAATAAAGTTGTTGCCAGGGTTAAAACCAGCAGGAATTACCCCAGTGAAGGTGAGTGTTGTACTAGCACTCGCCGCCAGTGCATCGCTAGTGAGCGTGCCAAGCAGGGTATCACTATTGTCGATTGTTTGATTGGCAGAGAAGCGCACCTGCAAGGTTATTGAAGGCGCCGATATTGAACCACGATTGTTCAACTTGACGCTTAGTGTTATAGGTGTGCCACCAGCGCCAGTGTTAGGGGTTACGTTCAATTCCGAAAGATCAAAATCGACATTGCCACTTACATTAATAGTTGCACTGGCAATATTATTGGTCTCGTTGGTCTCTGCAATCGCAGCACGCCCATCTGCCACTACACCGACAAAGTAACGTCCTGGCGCAGTGTTATTGGGAATACGTAGATCAATGACAAACTGTGCACTCGAACCAGCATTGATTCCACCACTGGTCAGGCTGGTAATAAGCGTATCGTTGTTGTCTATGACATTATCGGTTGATAGTCGTACATCTTCGCTGTGCTGACCAGCATTGGAACTACCTTGGTTAAGGATGGCAAATTCTAGGCGTACATTGTCGCCCGGATTGACATTGGCAGGGGTCAAGGTAAGGTTACGTACAGTAAGGTCTGGCATCGTCACAACGGTGATCTGAACACTAGCAGTATTGTTGTTTTCTGACGACTCATTAATAGCTGTGCCGCCATCTGCGATCACACCTATGAAGAGTGTTCCAGAAGGTCCACCAGCAGCAATTGTGATATCAGATTGGAAACTCTGTGTCCCATTAGGTGCCAGCGCGCTGGTCATAACACTGGCCAGTACTTGATCCGTATTGCTAATCGTGCTATCGGTTGAGAGCACGATGTCATGACGAGCACTAGAAGCAGAAGCATTACCTTGATTGCGGATTGTGAACTGTACTCTGGTAGTGCCACCAGCATTAATTGAAGCGGGCGTAGCAGTAAGATTCATCACAGTGAAATCAGGCTGACCACCGCCCAGTTGAAAAGCTGATGAGAACTCGGATGTGTTGCCATTAGCATCAATTGCTAATGCGGTGATTACAACGATTGGGCCTGTAGTAAAGGTTGCAGTAAATGCACCGCCAGAGGTAGGTGTAACACTAGTGACAAATGTTTGCCCTTCGCCAAAGCCGCTTGCATCAGAACCGGGCGTTGGCAGAGGTGTCGTATAAATTTCAATCGCCACTGTACTTGGATTGGAAATATCGATTGTGCCAGTGACAGTAGCATTTGCACCATTGCTCACGGCTGAGGTGATAACAGGGAAATTGAGTAATGTATTGGGGCCGTTATCAGCATCATTAGCATCATTATTGGTTACTCCATCGCTTCCCAGATCTATACCAAGACCGCCATTTGAAAAGATCGAGTTACGCGACATACGGTTGCGTAAAACTGTAGTTGCATTGGCGGCAGCGCCGACAGAGATACCATTGCCGGCATTAAAGGCGATCATATTGCCCAAATTGGTCTGGGCACCGCCAATTGTGTTTGAGTCTGCACCATCAAGTATTGTGATGCCAGATTGACCATTGCCGCGCGCTACTCCATTGCCGATCGTGCCAATGAAGTTGCCTTGTATCAGATTGCCCATTGTTCCATTGCCCATTATGACAATACCATTGCGCAGGTTTCCCGCAATAATATTGGCCATATTGGCAGTCGCGCCACCAATCACATTGGCTTTAGCACCACTGCTGATGACAAGGCCATCACCCAAGTTGGGTAGTTGATTACGTGTTGAAGTGGCATCTACACCAATGAAATTACCAGATACAATATTGGCATCTGATCCCACTCCGGTTATTACTATGCCTTCATTGATATTGCCAGAGATGACATTACCATTTGCGGTCAAACCACCAATAGTGTTGGTATTAGCACCGCCCGTCAGGCGTATACCGGTCTGGTTGCCAGCCGTTGCTTGGCCATTCTCATTAGCGCCTATATAGCAACCTGTCACGGTATTGTTACGACCACCGTTAATGAGAATACCAGCACCGCCAAAGAAGTTGCTGATTATTACATTCTTGATCTGGTTGCTGTTGGAATTTAAGGTGATGCCGTTGGCACCCGTCGATGACAGACTGCCATCAATGATAATTTCTGGTCCGGCAGTATTGGTGTCGCCGGTTGCTGTGGTTTGAGTAGCACCATCAATGATGGTTACATCTTTGGTAATTGTTGGCAGTGGAGCTACCGGTCTAATTATAAAGACCCGTCCATTGAAGCCAGAGTCGGTAGTAGGGATGTTAAACTGAATTGTTGTGGCGGCAGTGTCATTAGCAGCATTAATTGCTGCTCGTAACGATCCTGTGCCGCTATCTGCAGTGGTCGTTACTGTTACTGTTGCTAGTGGGGTTATTGTTCCAGCCTGTGACGCTGTTTTGGCAGAACTGTTCGCCCTAACAGGCAATGGTTGTTTAAAAGGGAAGAAGATTGCGAGAAGAATTAGACTTGTTGTGACAAATAGAAATTTGGCTTTCATTTACTACTTCCTTACATCTGGAGTTGAAAAACTCTTATTGAGCCTCATCCTTGCTTGCCAAAATGGCTACTTTGTATCCAGACTGTGCGGACTAGTTCTTCGTATCTCTTTTGTTTTTGATATTGCTTGAAAAACCACATGGGATAGAGCATTTTGTGTGCCATTAGTGAGGCTTACTATTAACATCTCTATATTCATTAGAATAAGCAAAGATACGAGAGTAAGGAAAGCTAGTATCGACAATGGTAGGTTGGATACAATCTATCCAAATTTTGTATACATCATACCATAATTGGTATTAATGGGGATAAATCGAGCGTCATCTGCATATACAGCTATATAGGTAGGTTATTGGATAAAGAGGAAGGCTTCTTAGCAGTGTGTTAATGCCTAGTTGACACCTTATTTACGGGCCGCTATATTGAAAAATGCGGTTGGCAGGCAAGTAGAAAGCTAACAATAAGCAGGAATGCAGCGATAGCTTGCCGCCACTGTTGGGATCCCCCAGGGCGATTTTGATCTTTCTGCTAAAAGCAATATTTTAAGTGTTATGGAGTAGGTATGAAGCGAGTAATGACGGGATTGGGTTTGGTCCTGATGATGGCAAGTATAGTTTACGCCACAGAGAACAATTCCTCTTATTTTCCCCTAGAAGAGGTAAAGCCTGGTATGACAGCAGTGGGGCGAACTGTCTTTGAAGGCGACCAGGCACAGGAGTTTGGTGTAGAGATATTGGGGGTGATAAAAGGGTTTTTGCCCACGCCTAAACGCTCGCTTATAATAATTAGATTGAAGGGCCCGCTCACGGATCGTAGCGGAGTGTTTGCCGGTATGAGTGGTAGCCCGGTATTTATCAATGGCAAGCTGGTAGGCGCGATTGCTTATGCGTTACCTTTCTCAAAAGAGCCTATTGGGGCAATAACTCCTATTCAAGAGATGCTTTCAGCATTTCAATCAGCAGAGGAGGAGACTACTTCCCCCAGGCGTAGCACAGCCGTTTCGTTTAGTGAGCTAGCTGCGGCCAGTCGAGCGCGAGAGTTTGATCCTGCCAAAACAAATTTAATGAATCCGCTAGGTGGGCTACAACCAGTTACTATTGATGCACAAGCAGCGATTTTTCCCACCCTTGCTCCGCTAGTAGGGCAGACCTTAATGCCAATTGCCACACCAATCTCCTTTGGCGGCGTTGACCCCACGGTAATGCAATACTTTACCAACTACTTTCAAGCAATGGGATTTCACCCTGTCGCGGGAGTAAGTGGTACATCTTCAACAGGGGGACTTGCTGCTACTACTGCAGAAACATTGGCGCCTGGTAAATCGGTTGCTGTAGAACTGGTACGTGGAGATATCTCGCTAGCTGCCGCAGGTACTGTTACTTGGCGAGATGGTGACAAGATCTATGCTTTTGGCCATCCCTTCTTTGCTCCTGGTGGTATAGGGATAAGCGATATGCCTATGGCCGAATCCAAAGTCGTTACAGTAGTACCAAATCTACTCAACTCTTTCAAACTATCGGTTACTGGTAATATGGTAGGCGCTATCAAGCAAGACCGATATAGTGGTATCTACGGTAAGTTGGGAGTAGCACCAAAGCTGATTCCTTTAACAATCACAATGTCGAGTCGGGGCAAAAAAGCAGCCTACAACATGGAGGTTATTGCTGATAATAATCTCACACCCTTGCTGGTACAGTTAAGCACGCTCAATTCTATTATTACAACAGAGCGCAGCTTTGGCGATCTTACTCTTACCCTAGAAGGGAAGATTCGTATCAAGAATCAGCCTCCTATCGTCTTCAGTAACGGCTTTTCTGCCAACAATGCTTTTATCTCGACAATTATCTATCTCTCCTACCCGCTTGGCATGCTTTATAGCAGTGGATTCAACTTCGATGTGGAAGGGATAGAGGTTAACCTTACGGCGGCAGATCGACGCGCCTACGGCACACTTACTAGATTAGCGGTTGACCGCACAGAAGCAAGGCGAGGCGAAACAATCAACATACAAGCCTATGCACGCAACGAACAGGGGGAAATACGTGTGCAGAAGATTCCTGTTGTGATCCCTGTAGATGCTCCGCTGGGTCGTCTCAATGTGACGGTAGGTGATGGTGGGGTAATGGCAAACCTGGATCAGCGTGCAATAATCGATTCCAATCCCAAGAATCTTATTGCGCTGGTCAAAGCGATGAATAAGCTGCCCAAGAACAATCGGCTTTATGTGAAACTCTACTATTCAGATACGGGCGCAGTGGTGAATAATGAGGAGCTGCCAAGCCTGCCACCCTCTATGTTGGCGGCGCTCGATTCGGCACGCTCAACCAACGGTTATCTACCATTGGCAATTGCTACCCTACTTACAGAGGAGCTTCCGCCCGCACAATTTTTTATTGGCGGCCAGCAGACTATTAGTATTAAGGTCCTGCCTTAATCGCTCTGCGCTAAACGCTTGAATGCGGGTAATGAGCTGAGTAAGCTGATCGGTTGCACAGTTGGCAAAGCCCTGTGGCGGTTCTATAGAACCGTAGCAGGGCATCGTTTTTCGTTCTATTGCTGAAGGATTGGATAAAGAGAGGAATTGGTGTTGAAGAGACTAGCATTGATCAAAGTAGTCGGTGTTTTATTAGGCTTTTGGTTTATGATCCCTACTGCTTGGGCAGGTGGGGCGACCTTTTGGGAGGTCTCCAAACAGACTGATATAGAGCGTGGGGACGCTGTTGGCATCTCCATTTCTGATGATGGCGAAATTAGATTAGCGCCAATGGTGACAGAGATTTTCAATACAGAACAGCCATTTATCTTTTCTAGTACTACAGATGCGGCTGGAAATATCTATTTGGGTACTGGCCATGAGGGACGTGTCTATAAAGTCGATAAAAATGGCAAAGGAACTCTCTTGTTAGACACAGCTCAACTAGATATTACTGCGCTAGCTGTCGATAGTGCTGGTAATGTCTACGCGGGTAGTTCTCCAGATGGCAAAGTTTATCGTATTGCTGCTAACGGGCAATCGAGTGAGTTTTTTGATCCTGAAGATAAGTATATATGGTCACTAGCCTTTGATAAATCTGGCCAGCTCTTTGTTGGCACAGGGGAAAAAGGCGTGCTCTACAAAGTAGATACGGCAGGCAAAGGCAGCGTATATACAAAGACCAATGAGAAGCACATTATTTCACTGCTTTTTGATGGGCGCGGTAATCTATTAGCTGGTACAGATCCTAATGGATTGGTATTACGCATCAGTCCAGATGGAAAGCTCTTTGCCCTAATGGATAGCAATATGCGAGAGATTCATAAGCTGGCTCTGGGTGCTGATGGATCAATTTATGCACTTGGGCTTAATGCTCAAGGGGGTGGCGAGAAGGCCTCGACAACCTCAACTACTACCACGACAACCAGCGATGGGAGTGGCACTGTTACTGTAGTAGCCAGCTTTGATGATGATGATACTGTTACTAGCTCTAGCACTACTACTAGCCAATCGAGTAGCAGTCAAAGCCAAGGGGAGACTAGTAATGCAAAAGCAGTGCTCTATCGTATCACACCAGATGGCGGAAATGATCTGCTTTGGAATCTGCGTGATGCCACTGCCTTTAGCCTAGCTATCGATAAAGGCGGTAAAATACTGGTTGGGACAGGCAACAAGGGTCGTATCTATGCTATTGATGTAAGTGATAAGAGCACTGCGCTACTAGTGCAATCGACTGAAGAGCAGACCTCCACATTATTGCCAACCTCAAGCGGTGTATATATGACGGCAAATAATTTGGGCAAGCTCTTTCGTATTGGTAGTGAAACTGTAAAGGAGGGCTCCTATACTTCACCAGTGCATGATACTAAGTTCACCGCTACTTGGGGGCGGATCTCTTGGCGTAGCGATGGGTCTATACAGATACAGACCCGTAGTGGTAATACTGAAACACCTGATAATACCTGGAGTGATTGGTCTACTTCATATAAAAGTGGTGATGGAGAACAGGTCAACAGTCCACCAGCACGTTTTATCCAATGGCGTGCACGTCTACAACCAGGCGCTGCCTTAAAGGCAGTAAAGCTCGCCTATTTGCCACGTAATGTTGCTCCCCAAGTGACACAGTTAAGTATTTTGGCGCCTGGCATAGCTTTGCAGGAATTACCACAGCAGCCTGTCGATCCGGGCATTACATCAGCCGGATTAGATCCTGCCACATTTGGCTTACCAACAAATGTTCAGCCTCGCAAAGTCTTTCAGAAAGGTGCTCGTTCGCTACAATGGCAAGCAGAAGATCGTAATGGTGACGTGATAATTTACACGATCTTTTATCGCACTACTAGTGATTCGCAATGGCATCAACTCACGACCGATCTTAAGAATAATTACTTCACACTTGATGCTGATGCGCTGCCAGATGGTAAGTATATATTTCGTGTCATGGCTAGTGATCTACCTTCCAATCCTGGCGAGCGTGCTCTTAAAGGTGAGTTAGTAGGTGAAATGATCGAAATCGATAATACTCCACCACAAGTATCGGCTGGACAACCTCGTGTAAGTGGCCGCAAAGTGGAAGTTACTTTCACTGCTAATGACAATTTGAGTGTTTTACGACGCGCCGAATATAGTGTTAATGGTGGTAACTGGCAGACAGTCTTTCCTGACGATGGTATCTCTGATACTCGTACAGAGAGCTATACCGTAAAGATTGAGTTACCACAAGGTGGAGAACATAATATTGCCGTACGTTGCTATGATGAGAGTGCTAATGCTGGTGGCGCTAAAGTAAGTATAAAGACTGGAAATTAGATCTACTGAAGAGAGCATAGAGGGGTTTTACTCTCTATGCTCTCTTTCTTTGAGCTGTTACTTACCCTGATTAGTTTGTGCTGGTTGTGATGCTGTGGGCGTGTCCTTGGGGATAAAGAATTTGCTGATATCATTTATGATCACAAATCCCATCAGTAACACTAGCAATACAAAACCTACCTGTAACATCTTCTCCTTGAGAGTTACAGAAAGTTTGTAGCCGCCTAAACCGAGTAGTCCCTCTAGTGCCAACATAAAAATATGTCCACCATCTAGCACAGGGATTGGGAAGAGATTGAAGATACCGAGGTTTAGGCTGAGCAACGCCATCAGGTAGAGAAGCTGTTCAATACCGCCGCTCTGATAAGCTTGACCGGAGATTTTAGCAATCTGAATGGGTCCGGCTAGTGCGTCTTGCGCTTTGCGTTGACCAGTAAAGATCTGGCCCAGTGCTTCTTTAGTAAGCACTAGTATTTCGTAATTCTTCTCCAATGAGTATTTCACTGCTTCTAGGAAAGGCTTGCGAGTGCTGATTGTCTCTAGCTGGGTAACAGTGCCTTCTTTAGGACCAAATCCGACACGTACATTGCCATCAGCTTCTCTACGAGGCGTCATCTTCAGGTCTACACGCGCTCCAGCGCGTTCTACAGTTATTGAGATCTCTTGCCCTTCAAGATTTTGCACAGAGCTATAGAACCAATAGAAATTCTGCACTGGCTCGCCATTAAGCCCAACAATTATATCACCAGGTTTAAGACCAGCTTGCCCAGCCGGTGCGCCTGAGACTACTTGACCAACAGTCACAGGCTCTTGTTTGTGGTTTGGTAATAGCCCTGAACTTCCTACCTTCTCACCCGTGACATAACGTACTTTCGGGGTCAGCGTAGTTTCAATTAACTCTTCATTACGCTTGACTACTACTTTGATTGGAATGCTGGGGTTGATTTCGCTCTTGATATCGACATCATGCCAGGTGGGATTTTCCTTATTGTCTATACGAACGATGACGTCACCAGCTTTGATACCAGCTTGTGCAGCGGCAGAAGATTGTGCCACGCTACCAACCAGAGCCGGTTTGGTACGATAGGCCGGCACTTGGAAAGCGATCATTGCCATTACTGCGGGAATCGCTACTGCTGTCACAATATTCATCCAAGGACCAGCAAAAAGCACTAAAAAGCGTTGCCATTTAGGTCGAGTAAGAAACTCGTCGCCAGTATTCTCCAACTCTTCATCAAGATTCTCACCCTTCATTTTTACATAACCGCCTAGCGGGATAGCACTTACACGATAGTCTGTATCTCCCCGCCGGAAACCGATCAGGCGGGGTCCAAAACCAAGTGAGAAGACATCAACCCTAATTTTAAGCAATTTCGCTACGGCAAAATGACCGAACTCATGTACAAATATCATTGCCCCTAGGACAGCGATAAAAGGTAGAAGCATATATACAATACTCAAAGCTAATTCTCCTTGCTGTCAAAAGCTCATAGCAGCTTTTGATTTATTCTTCTTCAATACGTACCCAAAAGGGCTTTATGTAGAAAAAATTTTAAATATCTTACACAACTTAGAAATTAGTTTAGAACAGTAGTCCGAACGTTGTCTAGTTAGCAGTGATACATAATAAATATTAAGTTGAGCGTGTAAAGGATTCAGAGCTAAGACCAGCTTGCCGCCAGGTCGCCAATAGGCTGATGGCAATGAAGGCCATCAGTATTACCCCATAGACAGCAGCGCTGCCAACACGGAAATCTCGTAACTGTGCAGCGATCTCGACTGAGATAGGGCGGCTGGCTGGTACATAAACCAGGATCGAGGCAACAAACTCACCCATACCATTGGCAAAGGCGAGTGCTGTCCCAGAGAGCGCGCCTGGCCAGATAAGCGGTAACACCACTCGCCTTAAGGTATACCAAAAACTTGCTCCCAACGAGCGACTAGCGCTTTCTAGGGTTTCATCAAACTGTTGTAGGCTTGCCTGAGTGCTACGCACCACAAGCGGTAGATTGCGCAAAAAATAGATAATTGGCAATATCCAAAAAGTACCTACCAGGACAATCCCTCCAGTCATTATCGTTGGCCGATTGAAACTTGCCATAAAACTGAGTCCAAGCACCGTGCCAGGTAGTGCCCAAGGGATTAATATCAGTATACTCAAGAGCTTTTGACCATGAAAACGTGATCGGATCAATAGGTAGGCAGTTGGCACGGCTATTAATAGATCCGCCACTGCCGCCACTACACTCATTATTAGACTATTGCTTAATGGAGTGGCAAAAGTTGTACTTGAGAAGACCTTACGATAGTTGTCGAGTGTGTAAACAGTAGGTAGGATCTGCATTGTCCAACTGCCGTCTTTAACAAAACTCATCAGCAGCAATGTAAGTGGCGGAAGTAGTAGTAGCACCATAACTATTAACCCACCAACAATAGCTAGCAAACGTAATGGTCCACTGTTGATCGAGCGACGTGCCAATGTAACCCCTTTACTTCCCCCCCTCAAGTTCTGTTGTTGTCTTTCCAACCAAAGTAGCGCGCTCAAGGAGAGCAACGCTAGCACAACACTCTCAGCCATTGCCAGTCCCCACTGGTTACTCACCTTAGCATTAAAAATCTGTAGCGTAAGCATAGGTGTGCCGCCGCCAAACAGATAGGGTGCACTAAAGGAGGCCATTGAGTTCATAAAGGTAAGTAGACTTGCTCCTACCAGTGCAGGGCGTAGTAGTGGCAACAACACTTTTATAAACACACTAGTCGGTTTTGCTCCTAGTGTTCTGGCTGCTTCCCATAGAGAGAAATCGATCCTTTGTAGACCAGCACTAACAAAAATATAAAAATAGGCATACATTGAATAGATATGAACTGCTAGAATCGCCCCTGCTCCATTTAATCGCCAAGGCGGTCCCGTTAATGCTAGTCCACGTATAATTGCTCGCGATACAATCCCGCTTTCACCATAAAGAAAGATAAAAGCTAGCACTCCAATGAGTGGCGGCAGTACTAGCGGCAATGGCAGTAGCGCAGCAAATAGACGTCGGCCAGGGAAATCATAAAAGTTGAAGAATAGTGCTAATCCTCCCCCTACCAATGCTGAGCCAATTACCGTGGCAAGCGAAATCCAAAAACTGTTCCAGGCTGCTCGTATAATACTTAGACTTGCCGCCATATCCCGGTAGTTGGCTAGCGTCCAGTTGTTATCTCGCTGTAGGCTGGTAATTATGATCGTAAGATTGGGATAAACTACCCCCCAGACCAGAACTAATGCCACTAGAATTAAAAAAAGAAAGAAGATATGCCGATCTTTCATGGTTTAGGAAATATCGTTATCGCTTCTGGTGGTATCTCTATACGACACTGGTCGGTATAGTCTTGCCCCTGTAGACCTGTTAATGTTTCTACTTCCAACTCTACGCCTGCTGCTGCTAGTCGGTAATGTATGGTTGCGCCGGCAAATCGCTTTCCAATAATTTGCGCCTTGAGACTGCCAGTTACTCCCTCTGCAACAAAACGTATTGCTTCTGGACGTATCTGTAGTACTGCCTGTTGTTCCTCTCTTTTGCTTTGTGCCAAGACTCGCCAACCATCCCCTACCTCATATTCCAGTAGACCATTTGCTCTTCCTACCAGAGTTCCATTTAAGAAATTGCTGCGTCCGATAAAGCCAGCAACAAAAAGGTTAACAGGAGCGAAGTAGAGTTCAGCAGGTTGGCCAAGTTGTTGTAGGCGGCCTTGATTAATAAGCGCGACACGGTCGGTAAGGGCAAAGGCATCTTGTTGGTCGTGAGTTACAAAGATAGTAGTAATCCTAAGTTTTTCGATCAAGGCACGCAGTTGTTGACCAGTCTGTTCACGTAGCGCCACATCTAGATTAGAGAGAGGCTCGTCAAGTAACAGCACAGTAGGTTCAATTGCTAATGCACGGGCAATTGCGACACGCTGTTGTTGACCGCCAGAGAGTTGATGAATTTGCCGATCGCGTAAGCCTTCTAGCTGTACTAGCGCCAGTGCTGATGCAACTTTGGTAGCAATAAACTGAGGGTCTTTACCGCGTGCTTTTAATCCAAAGGCAACATTCTCAGCTACTGAGAGGTGAGGGAAGAGAGCATAGTTTTGGAATACCAGGCCAGTTGAACGGGCTTCTGGAGGCAGTCTGGTAATATCGCGTCCGGCTAGCCACACACGTCCCTGGTCAGGCGTTTCCAGGCCTGCGATCAACCTCAACAATGTAGTCTTACCACAACCAGACGGCCCCAGTAACGCCAAGCACTCACCTTGTTCGATACTTAGCGAAAGATCAGTGACCGCAGCGACATTGCGGTAAGATTTGCTTATACCTTCTAGTACTAGGTAGGACACGTTTAATGGTTATTTTGGTTACGGATTTGACTATCCCAATATTGCATCCACTGTTGAATCTCTGATTGGAAGCGTGTTTTATCCACTGGCATTATTTTTATATCGACCTGTGCCAGCCAAGCAGGTAGTTTGGCGCGATCAATATCGGTACGTAGTGGTGGATGATAGAAATCACGTGCTGCCAGTAGTAGATTCTCTTCATTGGTAGCGAATTCATAGAATTGACGCGCTAGTTCAGGCTGTCGTGTGCCTTTTACAACTGCGATCCCATCGATCACGATAGGCGTGCCGCTGCTAGGCACATTGAAAGCGAGAGGAAGATTGTCACGATAGATGGAAAGCGCTACATCGGGTAGGTTCCACACCGAGATTAATCCTTCCTGACGCGCCAATTTCTGTATCATCAAGGCGCTATTGACAGTATATTCTTTGGTATTAGCGTCAAGTTTACGCAGCCAATCATAGCCTTGCTGGGGGCTATTACTATTTTGCCATTGGCGTAGAATCATTGCGCCAAAAATAGTACGCATTGTATCAGAAGGGATAGGATCTCTAATGAGGAGTTTGCCGCGCCATTTGGGATCGATTACATCATCCCAATCTTTTGGTGACTCCTCTAATTTTACTGCCTCGCGATTATAGACGATCACTTCTGGGGTAAGAAAAGTGCCATACCACCTATCCTGATCATCACGCAGATCGTTATTGAGCTTATCAGCCCAGCTAGGACGATAGGGTTCTAGCAGCCCTTCCGAAGCGGCTCGCTCAAAGGTTATTGAAGAGGCACCCCACCAGATATCGGCCTGTGGATTGGCCTGCTCCAGTTTTATACGGTCGTAGATCTCCTGAGAGCCTAGATCTAAATATTGAACTTTAACACCAGGATGAGCCGCTTCAAATTTTGCTTTGAAAGCCTCCAGTAGATCCTCACCATGAGGCGAATATATTGTTATTGTTGGGCGCGAACTGCTTTGACAAGCGGCCAGCGCCAAGAGAGAAAGTAGCGTAAGTGCCAGGGCAACAAAGAAAGATTTATACATGCTAATGCAATCTACTCAGAAAAATAGTAAAAGCCGTACGGCAGAAAAGAGGCCACACGGCTTTTGAGCTTACTTCTGAGACGGTTAAATTTCCAGTGTTTCTCGCGTGGTAAGACTCAGATCACCCCACTTCATTTTGATTTTGAAGCGGTTGCTGCCCGGTTTGCGATCGATCTCCATAGTCATTACGCGAGCACAAAGAGCGGGTGTAAGTGTATCCATTACTGGATCAAGGCGGGTAAGTTGTCGCCCCGTAGAACTTTCTTGTAGCGCAAAGAACCATCGACCACTACCAGTCTTCTCCTCATAAAGACCAAGCACATATTGGCCGGGGGGAAGTGTGGTATTACTGGTCTTGATCGGATTAGCAATGTTGAGGCGGGCAAAACGGGCAAGGAATTTTCGGATTTCAGTACTGGATGTGCCGTTTCTTAAGGATGCTACTTGGATTCTGCTGGCTGGGATCTGCTTGTAGTGAATTTCTAGTCCTAAACTGGCGACCATTACATCGTTTGAACACCTGAGGAAGGTTTGTAAGGCATCTCCCTCCTCATCAGCCGCAGTAATTGGCGCGGCCCCACTCGACCTGCCCAGCGCCATTAATAACACGGCGCAGAGCAGGCCGCTAATTATTTTTAACATAACGAAAACTTGTCCTCCCAATAACAAGCAATGTTAATGAGAAATTCTAATCTAGCACAACTACCAAAACTATTTCAAGCCTCTACAGCACAGTTACTATCGTGGCTGCGAAATAGACTAGAAATTGGCTCTTCATATATCAACCTGGCCTTGTTCATTGCCGTCTAGTTGAATACAATTGATCTCCTCTAGTGGGATAATTAAACAATAACTCAGCCCCTAGCATTAACAGCGAATCTTTAATCTACTGTCAGTACAAGCCCGGGAAAGGAATGCTCTGATATGCGCCAATGCGCGATTTGTCGTCGCTGTTACGAAAATAGTGTCATCCTTTGCCAAGAACATGGGGCCAATTTAGGAGCAGCGACACCAGAACCTATCCTACTGGCTGACAAATATCGTTTAGAGATGTTGATTGGCCACAGCAGTATAGGCACAGTCTATCTTGCCGAACATATCGATCTAGCGCGTAAAGTCGCTATCAAACTGCTGGATGGTCACTGCTTTTCTAATCGTGTTGCGTTAGAGCGTTTTCGTCGTGAGACACGCGCGCTAGCCCGCCTTAAACATCCCAATATCGTTACCATACACGATTTTGAAATAGGCTTGCAGGGTAAGGCTTATCTGGTAATGGAGTATATTGATGGCCATTCTTTGCGGGCAGAGTTGAATAAAGGTGTTGCGCTAGATCCAATACACGCTGTCAAGATAACATTAGGTATCTGTGCGGCACTTGAAGCTGCTCATACAGAAGGGATCATACATAGCGATCTTAAGCCCGAGAATATAATGTTAGAGAAAGATCGAGATGGTAATGAGATCGTCAAGGTGCTTGATTTTGGCTTTGCGCAACTTAAACAGTCTTTATATAACTCCACCGATAGCAAAACTACTGAAGCCGATACAATTACAATAATTGGCACACCACATTACGTTTCCCCAGAGCAGTGTCGTGCCGAAACACTCGATCACTGCACGGATATATATTTGTTGGGGATAGTCTGTTATGAAATGCTGACAGGGCGAGTGCCTTTCACTGCTGAGCATGTGCCACTAATAATTTTGCAACATGCCACACAACCGCCTATCCCTCCCACACAGCTACGTCCTGAACTTGATGCTAATCTTTCAACAGTAATACTGCGTGCCCTTGAGAAAGATCGTCAACACCGTCAACAATCGGTTATCGAGCTAGTAGAGGAATTACGTGCCTGTATGGCTGGAGTGGATCTGATTGTTGCTGGTCATACCATAGCGAGTGAGTTTATCCATCGCTCATTAACCAGTACCCAGATACGGTTCGATTCACCTCGTGTAGCGACAGGGTCACGCATTCGCGGCCTTGCTTATGATATCCTTACTGGTGTATATACAAAAGCCTATTTTCTACAACGTCTAAAAGAGGTTCTTAACCAATCGACTCGCGCAACAATACTAACAATAGATCTAGACCGGTTTCATTATCTTAATTCCCGCTATGGTTATCTTGTTGCGGATGCAGTTTTAAGAGCGTTTGCGCAATGGCTCTATGACAAGGTCAATTCCTATGGTCTGATTGCTCGTGTGGGTGGTGATGAATTCCAAATTCTCCTTCCTGAAGAGAATATAAATGTTGGTATAACACTTGCCGAACAGTTGTTAGAACAACTCAAATCCCATACTTTCTTTGCCGATCAGGTTGCTGATGGGGTGATATTGCGTGCTAGCATAGGGATCGCAGCATTTCCTGAAAATGGTGTAGAGACTGCGGAGTTGCTCAATAGTGTCAATAATGCGCTAGGATTAGCTAAACACCAAGGAGGGGGATGCTATGCTTGTCTTGACCATCAGCGTGTTAGTGGCGCTTTGCGCCCACGTCTTAACTACGATGCCTTTGTTGGTCGTGACAGCGAACTGGCGCGATTACGAGCCTGTTTGGAAGCTGCTGTGGCAAACCAGAATCGCCCCGTACTCATTATCGGCGAGCAGGGCATAGGTAAGACTAGGCTACTTAGTGAATTTGGCTGTGAGTTGTTGGGTAAAGATGTACTACTGCTTTCTAGTTGTTTCTATGAAATAGGACAAGGGGTGCCCTACAGGGTCTTTTATGAGACTCTCTATACTGCAATCAAGGATTTAAGTGAGTCTGCTGGAAGTGATCTTACCGCGGTTTTTGGGCCACTAGCAGAGCGTGTACACACAGAGTTCATCAAGAATGACTTGTTAGGACCAAACCAATCTCTACTCGGTATACAATCAGAACAGAACAAATATCACTTCTTTGAATATCTTTCTCGTCTCTACTTGAATCTTGCACAACTCTGTCCAATGGTTTTGGCGCTTGATGATCTACAATGGGCTGATGAGTTAAGTCTCGAATTTATTACCTATCTACTACGTACAATAGCAGGTCATCGTATACTCTTTGTCACTACATTACGTGAAGATAAGCTGACTAGTGAAGAGAATGGTCTAAAAGGCTGGCTACGACGTATAACACCGGCGCATAACTTTGAACAGATACGCTTGCAAGGACTTCCAGAAGCAGAATTGCGTCAACTCCTCAAGCTGATCTTCACACGTGTGAATATTCCTTATACTACACTACACCGCTTGCACCAGGAATCGAAAGGTAATCCTCATTACATTATTGAAATTGTGCGCCTGTTGGTAGCAGATGGCGTGATCAATTGGCAAGGTGAACAATGGCAGTGTTCAGAGTTATCGGAGATCAAGATGCCTGCCACCGTAATGGATCAAGTTGAGATGCAACTCTCCAAGCTTGACACACCATTGTTAGAGATGCTAATGCAGTGTGCCGTATTTGGCCAACGGTGCGATTTCGATATGCTATTAACAATCAATAGTGGCGATGAGGATGAGCTACTCTCACTTGTCGAGAGTGCCATCAATCAACAGTTATTAATTGAAGAAGAGTCTTGCAGTGATATCTATCGCTTCCGCTCTGATGCTGTACGCAAAGTGCTTTACAATCGTCTGCAGAAACGGCGGCGCCGCAAATTGCATAAAGAGATAGGGGCACTGTTAGAAGTAAAATATTCTGGGCAGCATAATCTATCTGCTGATCTGATCGCCTATCATTACTATTATGCAGAAAATTATCTCAAGGCACTGGACTATTCATTAACAGCGGCACGCTCGGCTTGGCAGGCATTCGACCTAGTGGAAGCAGAAAATTATTTTGTTTGGGCTGCAGAATGTTTAGAAAAACTTGGCTGGACCAAACTAGGAAAGTTCGATAGGACAGTTGAGTCAGTCAGGATCACTTGGCTAGTCGATTTCTGTCTAGGCTATGGTCGTCTACTCAGTTATAAAGGAGAAGAAGAACAGGCTGAAGCACAGTTTAAGCATGCCCTTGTAATAGCAGAGCAGACCGCTACTCCCAATGTGCTTGGATTGGCACTTAGCGAGTTAAGCGACTTATATCTATATCAAGGCCGTTATCGTGAGGCACTAGCAGGCTGTCAACAAGCGATTGCTCACCTAGAAGCAGTCAACCAGGTTAATGCGCTTGTGCAGACATTTAACATTGCTGGACAAGCCTGCACACAGTTAGGCGATTTTGCTCAAGCGGTCGGTTATTATGAGCATGGCTTGCAGTTAGCGCGTAGCTTAGATGACTATGCAGGTGAATGTGATCTGCTCTGTAATCTTGTATTGGTCTGCCTCAATAAAGGTGATTACGATTGTGCGATCGATTATAGTTGGCAAGCTACTGATATTACCCATACCATTAGCAATCAATTACGCGAATATCGTTGGTTGAATGTGTTAACTACTTTATACACTACCTTGGGCTGTTTTGAGCAGGCGCTAGAACATTGCCAACAAGCACTGGCATTAACACGTGGATTCCATTATCAACAGGGTGAATCTATTTCTTTGCAACTGTTTGGTGAAGTCCTCTACCAACAGGGTCAAATTGGTCAAGCACGTGAATATTTCCAACAGTCTTTAGAGATTACACGTGCGCTATCAGAGCGTGGTAGTAAGAACCAATCGCTTTATCAGTTAGGCCGTCTGTCTGCTTGGGAAGGTGAGCAGGAAAAGGCATTAACTGCCTTCTTACAAGAATTAGATTTGCAGCATAAGTGCGGCGCACAAGTAAAAGAGATTAAAGTGCTCATCTCCATTGCAGAGTTGTTGGCTAGAGGTGGTGAAAACCTTAAGGCACTGGAGCGCTTTAGTCAGGCCCTACGTATCAGTCAAGAGATAGGCTATCCAGATGGTGAATGGCGGGCTCTCTTTGGCATGGCCCGCTGTCAGGGAGTACGTAATCGCAAAAAGATTGCATTAGCATTGCTGCGTAAGGCTATCAGTCTGATCGAGATGTTGGCAGCAAAACTGTCTAAACGAGAGGAGCGTGAAAGCTTCCTACATGATAAACGGGCAATCTACACATTGTATGAAGAATTACAGAGCAAAAGAGAGCATACCAGTGCAGAAGTACTTCAAGATAAGCTACTGCTTGACGAACTGGTTGGGATAGATTTCTCAATCGCGCAAGGTCATATGAGGATTGCCCGCAATATACTAGAGAATCTTAACAAACAGTTTCCCAACCATCCTGACATCCTTGCTCGCTTAACACAGGTAGGCGAGGTGATAGATAGAGATTAGGTCTAGCTACATTGCTAATCCACCATCAAGCTGAATGACCTGTCCAGTAATATAAGCTGCGTCATCAGAGACAAGGAAGGCTGCGACTTTAGCAACTTCATCAACACGACCAAAGCGCTGTAGTGGTATCTGATCGAGTAGCTTCTTACGATAATCTTCAGCCAGTACTGCTGTCATATCTGTCTCAATAATGCCAGGAGCAAGCGCATTAACAGTGATGTTGCGGCTGCCTAGCTCCTTTGCTAGCGCTTTAGTAAAGCCGATCAAGCCGGCTTTAGAGGCAGAATAGTTGGCTTGACCTGCCATCCCTACAACACCACTGATCGAGCTAATATTAAGGATACGGCCATACTCCTGTTTAAGCATTATCGCACAAGCCGCGCGCGAGAAATTGAAAGCGCTCTTTAGATTGGTCGAGATAACATTATCCCAATCATCCTCTTTCATACGCATAATCAGCTTGTCATTAGTAATACCAGCATTATTAACGAGGATGTCGATACGGCCCAATTGAGACTTAATTTGTTTAACCATCTCTTGTACGGCAGTGAAATTGGCTGCATCAGTCTGGTAAGCGAGTGCACGCCGGTCGAGCGATTCACATTCCTTAACCAGTGCATTGGCGGCTTCAGTCGATTTATGGTAATTGAAGGCGAGTTGACAGCCGCGACGCGCTAACTCTAGCGCGATTGCACGACCGATCCCACGCGAGGCGCCCGTCACTAGTGCCACTTTGCCATTGAGATCCATATACTACTCCTTAATTAACAGTAATATTGATACCTGTGATTGCGGCTTGCAAAGCAGCGCATTATATGCGGGAATGGGGCTGCGATCAACCTTGCCTCTCTGGTATCATCAAATTTATGCAAACAGACCAAGGCGCATTGGCAGGCATACGCGTCCTAGATCTTTCACGTGTCCTTGCAGGACCTTATTGTACACAGGTACTGGGCGATCTGGGCGCCAACGTAATCAAAGTCGAGCGCCCACAGCAAGGAGACGACACTAGACATTGGGGACCGCCTTTCACAGCCGCTGGCACATCGGCTTATTTTATTAGTGCCAATCGTAATAAACGTTCAATTACGATAGATCTCAAGACCGCTGCAGGTAGAGAAGTCGTACGCCGTATTGCTAGACAATGTGATGTATTAGTAGAGAATTTTAAGACCGGTGATCTTGCTGCGCTTGAGCTTGATTACCGGACTCTCTCAGCCTGCCATCCAGGTCTGATCTACTGTTCCATCACAGGGTTTGGTCAGACCGGTCCACGTGCTGAACAGGCAGGCTATGATTTTCTTATTCAGGCAATGGGTGGTCTTATGTCGATTACTGGCAATCCTACAGATGAGGGAGTGAAAGTAGGTGTAGCGGTTGCTGATCTCTTTACTGGACTATGGGCCGTTATTGCCATTCTGGCAGCATTACAAGCGCGTGCAGTGAGTGGGCATGGTCAATATATCGATCTGGCGCTTTATGATTGCCAATTAGCGATGCTCGCTAACGTTGCTAGCAACTGGTTCATCTCTAATGTGCGACCTGGTCGTTATGGTAATGCGCATCCAAACATTGTGCCCTACCAGACATTTACCGCTTGTGATGGTATGTTTGCGCTTGCTGTTGGTAATGACCGCCAGTTTCAGGCTCTCTGTCAGGCGTTGGCAGTACCGGCACTAGCTTTGGATGAGCGTTTTTCTACCAATGCTGCACGGGTAGCACATCGTAGCGAGTGTGTAGCTGCACTACAGGAGATCTTTGCCAGGATGACCTGTGCTGAGATAATCGAGCGCTGTCAGTGTAATGGTGTGCCAGCCGGTCCTATTCAAGCGGTTGATCAAGCTTTTGCTGATGAGCAAGCAACTTTACGAAATATGACAATGACAATGCCTTTTGAAAAAGAGATAATTCGCCTGATTGGATCACCACTTAAACTCTCTTGCACTCCTATTGAATATCGTCTAGCGCCACCGCGCTTGGGCGAACATTCTCAGGAGATTCTTGCCGAATTTGGTTTTTCCGAGCAGGAGTGCGCTAGCTTACGCGCAGAGAGAGTTGTTTACTGAAGAAGTTTGTGAGGTCTATTGAGATGAGACGGTTTTTAACTTTCCTGATTTTTTGTTTGGTAACTACATTGCTATCAAGCTGTGGACCGAAAGGTCCAGCGGGAACCTGGTCACCACTAGAAACAGGCCAGCCTAATACCTTTCTTGAGGAGCTCAATTTTACTACCCCAGAGATGGGATGGGCAGTCGGTTGGGATGAGAAAGGGCCTCAGGAGACCGCTGGTTGGGAGGTATTACTAACTCGTGATGGCGGTCGTACTTGGGGTATTTGGCCGAAACAGGTTGAACAACGTATCAAGCTAGTCCATTTTGTTAATGATCGGGTAGGTTGGGCGATCAATCTTGATCAGGATATCCTTACTACCAATGATGGTGGCGAGACTTGGACTGTGCAACGCAAAGCAGAGAAGGTAAAGATCAAATATAACTATAACAATCCTGGCGCCCCCACGGAATTGCCTGATCCACTTACACGTTTGCGATTTATTAGTGAGAAGATTGGCTGGGCCTGGGGTGGAGGAAAGAAAGAGGCAGCATTTGAGCAAGAGGGAGTGTTTCTACGTACCGAGAATGGTGGACAGCAATGGCAAAAGGTTGAGTATCCATTTGATGATGAGCTAAAGACACTCTGCTTTTATGATGCTTATCTAGGATGGGCTTCGGATCGCAAAGCTGGACTCTACAAGACTATTGATGGTGGTAAAACCTGGGAGAAACAGCGCGATGATCTACGTCGTCCTTCCATTAATGGGATTTTCTTTATTAGTGATAATAAAGGTTG
>JBFLVQ010000021.1:0-34350 GCA_040758525.1 Acidobacteriota bacterium | reverse complement strand
TTCTTATTATTTTATCACTTAACTTTTCTCGCACCAAAGCGCGCCTAACTATATTATTATCTGGCAGACCGATAGCTAATCACCCCTATTTAACTGGAGTAGGTATATATGCAAGATAGATTCATTCTAGACCAAAAAGAGAACATTCTCTTTATCAACTTTGCCGGGTTGAGAATTGAGGCTCGTGAGCAGATTAATGAGATGACTGGTCTGGTGCGAGCAGCATTTGAAAAGCAAGGCAAGCGATTATACGCAATAGTTAACTACGAAGGCACCGAGATCGCACCGGAAATAATCGATTACTATGGCGACCGAATAAAGTATCTACAGGATCGATATGCCATCTCTACTGTGCGTTACTCTTCAAGCGGATTTACTCGTTCCGTACTACGCTACCTAGGAGCTGCTAAGGATCTAGAATCGAATATTTTTACCACCCGCGAGGAAGCGATACGGGCAATTCAAGAGATGAAAAATCGTAGCCTGGCGCATAATGGTTTCTCAGCCTGGCTAATGTTCGATCCACGCCGTAGTATTCTGGGAAAACTTATTATTGTTTGGTTGCTTAGTCTAATAGCCCTTTTTGCGTTTTATGCCTTGTCACAATTCTGGATCTATAACCCCACTAGACTAGAAGTTATTCAGTTATCGGTAGTGGTAACAACACTGATCCTGTGTATAGTAATCTCCCTCAGTTGTGTGAACCTATTCTTTACTGTAATAAAGCCATTGCAGCAGATGGAGGTATTAGCACGCCGTTTTGTTGCTGGAGGTGGCGCTGAACTTATTCAAGTCACAAGTCATGATGAGATTGGACGACTTGCTCAAACTCTTAATGATGCTGCGCAAAAGCTGCGTCAAGATATTGAGAGATTGAGTGGCCTATATCACATTTCACTGATGATGGGAACCGGTACAGAAGTGAGCAAAATTTGTGAATTACTCACTCGTAAGATCGCACGACTACTGGGCGCAGAGATGTGTGTTATTCTCCTCTATGATGAACGAGAGAGATGTATATGTGCACAACTACCAGCTTATGGAGTGAACGATGAACATTTACGACTATTTCGTTCTGAACTGACGCAGGAGAATATCGCTACCTGGGTATTTAATACTGGTGAGCCATATTTGACCAATCAAGCTATTTCCGATCCACTTACTAGCAAGACTGCTGCTGAAATGATTGGTGCAAGAGAGATACTGGCAGTTCCCTTGCTAGTAGGCGAGCGTACCTTGGGAACACTTGAAGTAATGAATAAGAAAGGAGGATTTATTGAAACGGATAAACGACTGGTGACTGTCTTTGCCTCTCAAGCCGCCCACCTTCTTGCCAATGCTCAACTCTTCGAGCGCGTACGAGAGTCCGAAGAGCGTTATCGAGAGATATTTGAGAATGCTCTCGATGGAATATACCGTAGTAAACCTGAAGGACAACTGGTCACAATCAACCCTGCGTTAGCAGCAATGCTTGGCTATAATGGGTCTGCAGAGCTAGTTGGAGCAAATCTAATTAAAGATCTATTTATTGATCAACAAGTAGGTACTCGACTGCTAGAAGAACTCGCCCATTCTGGACAAGCGCTCGATATTGAATGTAAGTTGCGTCGTAAATCCAGCGAGTCTATGCCAGCACGTATGAGTGTTCGCGTGGTTGCAGACAAAACTGATAACGAAGTCTACCATTTAGGTATTGTCAAAGATATTACAGAACAACAGAGACTCTCTGAACAACTAATTATCTCTGAACGACTGGCAGTAATAGGCGAATTGGTAGCAGGAGTGGCACATGAAGTGCGTAATCCGCTCTTTGGCATAACCACTACACTAAGCGCATTGGCCAGACAATTGAAAGATCGAGAAGCCGTGAAACCATTCCTGGATGTTATTATGGGTGAAGTTGGCCACTTAAATCACCTAATGGAGCAACTGCTTGAGCATAGTCGTCCAATCCGTCTTGATAGTGATCTGGTAGATATATGCAGTTTGATCCAAGGCATAATAGCAGAGTTTAATCAGCAGGCTAATGCTCAAGGTGTGTCGCTTATTTTTGAATGTCAGCAAGCTGTGCCAGGTCTATATCTTGACCAGCGAAAGATTCAGGGTGTCTTTGCCAATCTGCTCGATAATGCATTAAAACATACCGGACAGGGCGGACAAATCGAGATCTTAGTAGAGATGCCGACCAGTAGCGTGAGTAAAGAGGAGCAGCGAGAACTTCGTATTAAGATCAGCGACACAGGTGCGGGAATTTCTCCTGAGAATCTTAACAAGATCTTCGAGCCATTCTTTACCACCCGCACAACTGGTACAGGTCTGGGTCTGGCTATTGTACGCAAAGCCATTCACGACCATGGCGGAACAATTGCAGTAGACTCCAAACAATCAAAAGGAACTACGTTTATCATAAACCTACCTTTGGAGCCGGACAGAGATGGCAACAGGTAAAGATAAGATTCTCATTATTGATGATCAACCATCAGTTCGCTTTGGGTTACGCCGATTACTGGAAGCAGAAGGCTACCGAGTGCTGGAAGCCGAGACGGAACAACAGGCTCTGCCTATTATCACTAATAGTTCACCTCAATTGATTCTGCTTGACCTGCGCCTCCCTGATATAGATGGACTGGAACTACTACTACGTATTAAAGCCATTGATAATGATGTCGCTATAATCATACTCACTGCTTATGGCACTATTGAGACAGCAATACAGGCGGTTAAAAATGGCGCAGAAAATTTTCTTGCCAAGCCGTTTGATACTGATAGCCTGTTAATCCTAATTACTAAGACATTAGAGCAGAATCGTGCGCGGCGTGAGCGTCTACTGGTTGGGCTAGCACAAGAGCATGTAGTTGCTGAATACTTTCTTGGTTGCAGTCCAGCAATCACTCGTATCCATCACACTATTGAACGATTTGCCCCTTCTGATACGACTCTACTGATTCAGGGTGAGACGGGTACTGGTAAAGGAATGATGGCGCGTTTTATCCACCGTTTAAGTAACCGTGATAAAAAACCTTTTGTCTCAATCAACTGTGCTGGGCTTAGTAAAGAGCTGCTTGAGACAGAACTTTTTGGCCATGAAAAAGGAGCTTTTACTAGCGCCATTGCCAGCAAACCTGGTCTTTTAGAGTTGGCGCATCAAGGTACTTTCTTCTTTGATGAGATTGCCGAGATGGAACCTACGATCCAGGCAAAGTTGCTTAATGTTCTGGAACAGAAAAGATTTCGCCGTGTTGGTGGAGTGCAAGAAAAAGAGGTAGATGTACGTATAATCGCGGCTACTAATAGAAATTTACAAGCAGCGGTAAAGCGTGGGCGCTTTCGTGAAGATCTATTTTATCGACTGAGTATTATGCCAATAATACTGCCACCATTAAGAGAGCGTCGAGAAGATATTCTACATTTAGTTATGCACTTCATAGCGCACTTTAATCAAAAACTCAGCCGAAAAGTCCAGGGAGTTACCGCCAAGGCGGAGGCTCTGCTGATCAATTATGATTGGCCCGGCAATATACGTGAACTACGCAACATAGTTGAACGCGCGATTATTCTTTGCGTAGGAGATTATATTCATGCAAGCGATATCCCCTTAGATAGTATGCAAGGCTGGGCAGCAAGCGCAGATGAGACCAGCGAACAGTTCCTCTCGCTAGAAGAGCTGGAACGAATACATATACAACGTGTTTTTATGGCAATGGGACAAAACCTTAGTCGTACCGCTGAGATCCTGGGAGTCACTCGCGCTACACTCTATAAGAAGATACAAAAGTATTGTCTCGATTCACAACTACCGTAAAAAAAATATCCACTGTTCAGAAAGAGTGTTTAGAAATTAAACACTCTAAGCTTTCGTCTACAGCTAAATATTTCCTCTCAGCAATGGCTATTTTTCAAGATACTGCCTCTTTTAGCTTGTATCATCAAACAATCTTTGCCACCGCCAAACTGTCCACAAAATATGGAATGGCAATTGCCCTATAGGTTTTTCTTGCTCTCAGTGAGCCTATAGCTAAATTGTTCAAAATATCAAAAGAATCTCAAGAATATTGGCGGAGAAGTTTTTCAATTGAGGAGGAAATGAACTATGATTGCCAGAAAGGTAATGGTATTGTTTTTGGCTATTTGTATATCTGCCATCTGTAGTCTATCGGCGCTTGCTCAAAGTCAAACTACCGGTAGGATTACTGGAACTGTCAAGGACAACGTTGGAGCAGTTATTGAGGGTGCAGAAGTACTAGTTGTCAATGCTGCAACTGGAGATGCCCGCACCGTAATGACTGCTGACAAAGGTGATTTTGTCATACCGCTCTTGCCGCCCGGCATTTATCAGGTGACTATTACGGCAAGTGGTTTCAAGAAAGTTGTTTTTGATAATGTGCAGGTAACCATTACCGAGACCAGTGCTGTTGATGCTGTGTTAGAAGTCGGTGAAACCGAAGAAATAGTGACAGTAAAAGCTTCGGCATCAGTGCCTCTAGTTCAGACTGATGGAGCACAACTTGGTCGTGTAGTAGACTCTCGCGCCGTATCAGAATTGCCACTGGCAACAAGAAATTTCACTCAAATTCTTGGGCTCTCGCCTGGCGCTGCAACCTATCTGCCAGACAATACTGCAGTAGGTCGAAACTCACAGAACATCTCGGTTAATGGTGCACGTGTAACAAACAATAATTTCCAGATAAATGGCATTGATGCCAATTCAATGGGCACTAACTCTGCACCATCGGTTTCAGTTCCCGCGCCTGAAACCATACAGGAGTTCAAGGTGCAGACTTCGCTATATGATGCCTCTTTTGGTCGTTCTGGCGGTGGCAGCATTCAAGCGGTCACTAAGAGCGGCACTAATGAATTTCATGGTGGCGTCTATGAGTATTTCCGTAATGATGTGCTTAATGCTAATAACCCTTTCCTGAAAGCTGCTGGGGTAGATCGACCGGTTCTTAAGCGCAATATCTTTGGCGTATTATTAGGCGGTCCTATTAAGAAGGATAAAATATTCTTCTTCGCCTCTTATCAAGGCACACGTGAGCGCAATGGTGCATCGATTATTAACAGTCTCTCCTCCAACGTTCTGATCGCGCCAGGCTTGACTGATGATCGTTCTGAACAGACACTACTAAGAACATTTAGACCAATACTGGCGAATGGACAGCCAGCGACATCGATCGATCCTGTTGCACTACGTCTGCTAAACGCAAAATTGGCCAATGGACAGTTTCTTATTCCAACTCCTCAGGCAGGCGGACGTTTTTCTGGTTCAGTGCCATCAAGATATCGAGAGGATCAGTTTAATGCCAATATCGATTATCGTATAAATGAGAAAAACTCACTGTCGGCAAAGTTCTTCTTCTTGAATGCACCACAGACATTAGCCTTACCCAGCTTCCTTGGTGGTGGTCCAAATGTCGCTGGCTTTGGTAATGATCAAGATAATAATACCCGTTTGCTCAGCATTCAGGATGTTCATATCTTTAGCCCAAGCATTATTAATGAAGCACGCTTTGGCTATAACTTTGTTCGTGTTGACGCATTTCCCCAAGAGCCTGTGAAAGATTCCGATGTAGGAATCACCCGAGCAAACGCTAATGCTTTTCCAGGACTGCCGCTGATTCGTATTGCCCCAGCAGCAGGAGGAATAATTATCGGCACCTCGCCAACTATCGATGTGTTGGCAACCTCGCCTTCAACAACATTTGCCGATACACTCTCGATCACAAAGGGTAAGCATACCATCCGTGCCGGTGCGGAATTACGTTATAGTGAGAATAACTACACGCTCAATTTCTTTACTCGTGGTCAGATAGACTTTTTGAATTTCAATAATTTTTTGACTGGAAATACTTTTGTTTCTGTCTTTGGCAGCGGGGTTGGTAGCCGTAGCCTACGCACCACTGACTATAACTTCTTTGTCCAGGATGACTGGAAAGTCTCATCCAAGCTGACGCTTAATCTAGGACTACGTTATGAACTAGATCTACCACCCTATGACACACGTGGTCGCCTTGCCACTTTTGATCCAGCGCTCTACAAGGCACGACCATTAGCAGTTGGTGGCGTTCCTGTTGGACCTCCCATCGGCGGATTTGTACAGGCGGAAAATGCTACATCTGAGTTTGATGCGCCTGGCATACCAAATGTCGATAAACGCGTTGTGAGAAACTTTGATTCAAACAATTTTGCTCCACGTATAGGCTTTGCCTACTCACCACTCAGTTCTGGTCGTATGGTAGTTCGTGGTGGTTATGGACTCTTCTACTCACGCACATCATTTCAGTACATCACGCTTTCTGTACTTGTGCCACCCACCTATATTTTTGGTGTAAGAGTAGGAGCGCCACTTTCCAATCCATTCTTTGCTGCGCCTTCTCAAGATCAATTTCCAGCATTTGTAACCGGTGTTCCGCTCTCTGGGACCGTCTTTGACCGTAATCTACGCACTCCGTATCTACACCAGTACAATACCAGCGTGCAGTATGAACTGGTCAAAGATCTATTGTTGGAAGTCGCCTATGTAGGCACTCATGGAGTGAATCTATTTCGCCAAGTTGCCATTAATCAAGCGCAACTTGCCAGTGCGCAGAAACCCATTGTTAATGAGGTGACAGGAGAAGTAATTACTACCAACACACCGCTTAATGCAGCACGTCGGGCATTATTCCAGGGTGTTTCTCTTAATGGCTTCTTCCAAAATCAATCAACTGCACAGTCAAGCTATAACTCACTACAGTTGAGCCTAACAAAACGTTTTTCACAAGGGTTGCAATTTCTTGTCTCTTACACTTATGCCAAATCGATCGATAATGCCTCAGGCCAAGGCGGCGGAGCAGGCTTTGGTGGTGTGATCAATCCTGGAGCAGTCGGTGAAACCAGTATCATTCTCGGCAATCAGTTCAATAATCGCGCCAATCGTGGTGTCTCTGATTTCGATCGTACCCAACGCTTTGTAGTCAGCTATCTATGGGATCTGCCAACTCCATCTTTTGTCAAACGTTCATCTATTGGTCGATTGCTGTTAGGCAATTGGCAGACCGCCGGCATCATTACGGCAATGTCTGGTTTACCGATCGATATTGTTGATACAGGTGCAGGTTCACTCTATGGACTATCAGGTGGCAGCAATCCACTGGCACGGCCAAATCTATCTGGAATAGATCCCAATGGTGCTCCCTCAGGATTCTTCTTTAATCCCTTTGCGTTTATACGACCGGTTGTACAACCTGGTCAGGTAATACCGAGTTCAGGTGGCTTAGCATTGGCAGGCGCACTCGGCACTGATATAGGCAGCCTGGGTCGTAATATTCTACGTGGGCCACGACAAACCAATGTTGATTTCTCGCTAATCAAACGCTTTGCCGTAGGCGAGTCAAGAAACCTGGAATTTCGTGCAGAATTCTTCAATCTCTTTAACCAGGTCAATCTGGCTAATCCCATTAGCGATCTCAATGCAATACTTGCGTCAGGAGGGAGTATCGATCCAAATACTGGCAGAATTATCAATCCAGGCGCATTTGGTCGCATAATATCGACCAGCAATAATCCCAGAATAATTCAGTTTACACTGAAATTTAACTACTAAAGAAAGGAGTAGCAGCCAGCAAAATAGGTGGTGAGTATGGCCATAGGAGCATTGTCTGTTTATACTCACCACCTATTAAATGTTTAAGTTGGAGAGAAGGCAAATGTACATCAGAGATTGGATGGCGCGGCGTGCGATACTCTCACCAGATAAGTTGGCAATTATCGATTCTCTAACAGGCACTGGTATCACTTACCGTCAATTGAATGATCGGGCGACACGATTAGCTAATTTCTTACGTGATCAGCTAGGAGTCCAAAGTGGAGATAGAATTGGTGTACTGGCAATGAATCGCACAGAGGTATTGGAACTGTTTTTTGCTGCCGCTAAACTTACCGCGATTCTAGTTCCACTCAACTACCGACTCAGCCAACCAGAGCTTCAATATATACTCAAGGATTGTTCCCCTAGAGCCTTGTTCTATCAGCGCGATTTCCAATCAATGGTTAATCGTCTACGTATACAGCTTCCTATCAATTACTATATTGCATTAGATGATCCCACTGAAGGAGAGCCTAGTTACGAGCAAGCCTTGATTACTTCAAAGGCTGAGACGATCGAGATAGCGAACTTTGATGCTGAAATGCCTCTGCTTATCATTTACACCTCGGGTACCACTGGTTACCCTAAAGGCGCGTTATTATCACATCGTATGCTCACCTGGAATTCGATCAATACTAATATTGGCTGGGATATCGTTTCGACTGATATCACACCAGTCCATGCTCCCCTCTTTCATACTGGTGGGTTGAATGTTCTCACACTACCATTACTACATATCGGCGGTACAGTAGTAACCATGCGCAGTTTCGATCCCACACAAGTGTTAGAGGTTATTGAGAAATATCACTGCACAGTCTTTTTTGGTGTACCAACAATGTTTCAGATGATGCTGGAATCAACGCGCTTTGCCAGCACCGACCTAAGTTCGTTACGTTTCTTTATCTCCGGTGGCGCTCCCTGTCCTATCCCATTAATTGAGGCATATAACCGCCGTGGGGTAATATTGACACAAGGGTATGGCTTAACTGAGGTAGGGCCAAACTGTTTTAAGCTTGGCAATGAAGATGCTTTACGCAAGGCCGGCTCTATAGGGTTTCCTAGTCTACATAGTGAGGTGCGTATTGTAGATGAGAATGGGGAGGATGTACGCCCTGGCGAGATTGGTCAACTGATACTAAAGGGGCTGCATGTCTGCTCAGGTTATTGGCAGAACAGTGAGGCGACCGCTGCCGCAATGTCTAATGGTTGGTTCTATACTGGAGATCTTGCCCGTCAAGATCAAGATGGTTACTACTATATCGCTGGACGAGCTAAAGATATGATTATATCCGGAGGTGAGAATATCTATCCTGCTGAAGTTGAGGCCGTACTGCATACCCATCCAGCAATCGCCTCGGCGGCATTGATTGGTCTGCCGGATCCAAAATGGGGTGAGACCCCGGCTGCCGTGGTTATCCTACACACTCACCATTTAGCTACCGCCGATGAGATATTAGCCTTCTGCTCCGGTAAACTAGCACGTTATAAGATTCCTAAGCGGGTCTTTTTTATCAATGAGTTTCCTCTCTCGGCCTCCGGCAAAGTGCTTAAACGTATCCTTAAAGAGGAGCTTGAGAAGGAACTCTACAGCTCTAATACAATATCTTAACTAGAGAGGATAGGGTCACCCTACTAGATGTTACTCTATCCTCTCTATGCTCCGATTAATCATAATGATCCGATAACGAATCTTCCCAATCAATAATACTACCGCGCCCGTGACAGAGTTGGCATTGAGTAACCAGTACTCCGCTTCCCAAACAGACGGCACATTGCCCAGTCCAGTTGCACGATCCGCAGCCTGCGGAGTTGCAGTGGTCGCAATTGCCATCATAACAGGGACAGGGCGCCTGGTGTTCACCTTCGCCGTGACATCTTGAACAAACTATCATAGCTGTTTCCTTATATGCCGCCGCATGGTGATATAGCTAGTATAGCAAAGCCGCCCAGCGTTAATCCACTACCGAAACTGCCTAAAACAGTTTGGGAATATAGACATTCAACATATTGCGCCACCAAGGCCAGTCATGGGCAACATCATAACCCCACATATCCAATACATGTGGAATGCCCTTCTGATGCAATAATTCGGAAAAACGGTAAGAGGCTTCCGGCTTCTCCCAGGCGCCTTGCCCTGTGATAATCACAATATTGCAACTATAACGCAACCGATCTAAGTAATAGGGGTCCTCCAATCTGGGAACATATTGGGCAGGGTTATTGAAATAACAGTTGTCATCGTAATAGCCCTTAAAATAGTTCTGTAGATCATAAAAACCACTCATGGCGATTAATACTTGGAACTGATCTGGATGCTTGAATAATGTATTAGCGGCATGAAAGGCGCCAAAACTGGCTCCTGTGGTCGCAATCCCTATACCGGAAGTATTGCAATGGTGGTAAATAAATGGTACCACCTCCTGCGATACATAACGGTCGTATTGAGCATGCCTATAAGCGGCCTCGCCTGGATGTATCTGATCATTCATCCAGCTCTCTCGATTGATACTGTTAATACTGAAAACCTTGATCTTACCACTCTCTATATGTGGTGCGATCGCGTCAATAAGCAGGAAACGTTCATATTCTTCAAAATCCGCGGCAGCAGTAGGAAACATTAATACTGGCCTACCGTAATGTCCGTACACAGCAATGGGCATATCATACCCAAGATTAGGGCTATACCACCAATGGACTTCTTTCCTCAATGCGATATCTCCTCTGAGTTATTGAAATAGGGTCTATTGCTCAATATCCAAAGCTTATAAAACTAGTCTATACAATCAGTCAAGTGCAGAAAAGAGAGTTGCTGCCAGCCAGTAAAAGCCCCTAAGGAGAAGTAGGCAGAAATATTTCTTTAGTCCATCTTTTTTATGGGACAACTAAATAGTTCACTGGTTCATAGATTAATTAGGTATTAATTACGGTGTGTTGCTAACGCTCCGCCGCACATCGGGCTAGACAATAACGCTTACCCCACCTCGCAACGTGCGAGAGTGGTTTAGCAGAATCGAGGAAAAGATGTTAGTGCAAGATCGACAGTCATCTACGCCCCCCAGCCGTTTGCTATTAGCTGCTGCCATGGCAGTGGTGGCGCTAGCAACTCAAGCAAGCGGCACCATGCGCCCCCGCCCCACGGCAAAACTCACAGCAGGCCATACCATAAACGGTTGGTTCGATGCGCGTAGTGAGCAACAAAAGACCGGCGAACAAGCACGTATGGTAATTTTCCAACCCGTCTTCGACCCCAATCAAACCATCACCATTGACGTTGAAAGCGAACAGTTTAATGCCCGCCTGCGCTTACTTGATAGTGCTGGCAAAGTATTGGCCGAAGATGAAGACAGCGGTATAGGCCATAATGCCCGCTTACTGCTGCCCGCTAAACAGTTCAACCTCCAAACCGTCAAAGACCTCTGCCTTGAACTGACCAGCCAGGGCAGTTGGGATATCGGACGCTATACTATCACATTAACCTATGGTGAAGCTGCGCTACCACAAGGCAAGGATAAGATTAAAGCTGATATTACTTATTGCGAACATGCCGCTACGCTAGCATTAGCCAATCGGGCCTATCGTCGTCAAGGTTGGGCGCTAGCAACGATGGCCTGGAATTATGGCTTGCTTGGCCACTATGACAAATTGCGTGAGCAAGCGCTGATGGCGAAGAAACTTGCCGAACAGACCGAGGATCAGCGACTGTTGGCCAGTGCGTTAAAAGACATAGGCGCAGCCGCCTGGTATCAAGGCCATCCTGAAGATGCAATTCCCTACTTTCAACAGGCCCTTGAGATCCGTCGTAAACTGGGTGACCGCAAAGGCGAAAGCAACAGTCTAGACAATCTTGGTATTGCTTACCAGCAACTTGGTCAGCATCAACGTGCAATCGAGTGCTTCGAGCAGTCTTTGAAGCTCTGCCGAGATAGCAACGATCGACGTGGTGAAGGCAATGAGCTAGGTAATCTAGGCATTACTTACTACATAATGGGCGATCATAACCGCGCGATAGAATTCTATGAGCAAGCATTACAAATACGCCGCGAAGTGGGCGACCGACGCGGCGAGGCTTATGACCTGGGTAATTTAGGTGTTGTTTACGCTAAGCTGGGCGAATATCAGCGGGCTATTGTCTACTATGAACTAGCTATCAAGATACGCCGTGAAGTGGGTGATCGGCGTGGTGAAGGCCGGGATCTAGGCAACCTGGCAAAAGCCTGTGTGCGTGTGGGCGATATGCAACGCGCTGTTGAATATAATAAAGAGTCTCAGCGCATACAGGAGGAACTTAGTAACTCAGATCAATAAACCATCTTCATATGATAGCGTGTAATATAACTAACAGACAGAGAGGCACCTGCTTCTCTCTGTCTGTTTTTCGCCTAGCAAGAGGTTGTTGCCTTCAAATATTGTTGCAAGGCTTGGCCAAGTTGGTGAGTAATTTCCTGCCTGACCCCTGCTCCGCAAAGATTCCATAAGCATCTGCTAATAAGTCGTAGCTCTTGCAATATCTGAAAAGTGATGTTAACTATTTTCTAGCTAGAGAAATAACCGATTATCTCTGGAGTATTAAATGCAAGTAGATAATGATGTGCGATTAAGTCGCGCCAAACTCTCACTGGAAGGTTTATCTATAGGAGATGCGTTTGGCGAAAGATTCTTTGTTCATCCAGACTTACTAGAAAATTTGATAGCGCAAAGGGCTATCCCAACACCCCCTTGGCGCTTTACTGATGATACCATGATGGCAATGTCAATCTTTTCTATTCTTCGTCAGTATAATGGTATTGTTCAAGATTGGTTGGCACTCAGTTTTGCTCACCGCTATGATAGTTCACGTGGCTATGGACCCTCAATGCATGGGCTGCTTGATAAATTAAGATCCGGTGAAGGTTGGAAAGTAGCAGCGAAAAACTTATTTGCAGGACAAGGTTCCTATGGTAATGGGGCAGCAATGCGAGTTGCTCCAATTGGTGCCTACTTTGCTGATGATCTAGATTCTGCTGTTAAACATGCCCATTATTCTGCTGAAATCACTCATACCCACCCAGAGGCTATTGCTGGAGCAATAGCAGTTGCAGTTGCTAGCGCTTGGGCCTGTCGCTTGCGTAATGATGATCCATTGCCGACGTTGGCTGAATTTCTCGACCTAATTTTACCATTAATACCAAAGTCAGAAGTTAGTAGTAAGATTCGTAAGGCTCGTGATATGGGAGAAAACGCATCTGTGCAGTTTGCTATCTCGGTACTGGGAAATAGTAGTAGTATTTCAGCACAGGATACCGTACCGTTTGCTCTATGGTGCGCAGCACAACATCTACGTAATTATGAAGAGGCGCTTTGGTTAACAGTTAGCGGTGAGGGTGATCGCGATACCACCTGCGCAATAGTAGGTGGTATTGTAGTAAATAGCGCAAGCAGCAACTCTATACCACAAGAGTGGTTGGATTCCAGAGAGCCATTACCAGATTGGCCATTTCAAGAATAGCACTCTTGATAATAGATAGTTACAACTTAAAATTTCTGCATTGACATTTAAGATGTGCCAGTGTATACACAAAAGTGTTTTTATCGATCGCGCTTATATGTAATAACGGTTAACAAGTAAATATGAAAGCCTTTCGTAAAGCTATACCCCGCTCGGCGAGAACACCTCGTTCTCATATCAGGATTGCTGTTAATCTTCCAATTCAGATCTCTCTTGATAATAAGACCGTACCGATAACTATGCTCAGTGGTCTTATTGTCAACTTAAGTCGTGGTGGCGCTTGTATCAAACTTGATAGTGAATTACCTATGAAAGCATTTGTGACACTACATTGGAAAGATAAGAATGAGAGTTATCAGGTTCGTGTCTATACACGCTGGAAGGAACAACTCGATAATCAATGGCGTGTTGGCGTAGAAGTAATGGAGAAAAGTTCTGTCTGGCTCAAACTACTCTATTTTGCCTGCCAAGTTAACAGCATTTAATCTAATCTGCGGCCGCTTCTCCTTCGCTGTTTATAGCCTCTCCAGGTAAAATAATAAAATCGAGCAAAGTGAAGAAACAGGCTACTATTACCGGACCTAGTACCAATCCTATCGCACCAAAAACCTTTAGCCCACCCAGTACTGCGTAAAAGACTGCCAGTGTGTGCAGTCGCACCTGCTTACTCACTAGCATAGGTCGTAAAATGTTATCTACTAACCCGACTACCAGTGTCCCCCAAAGAAGTAGCACAATCCCTTTAATAAATTGACCGCTTATTAGCAACCAGATAGCAACCGGCAACCAGATCATAAATGATCCAAAGAATGGTAGTAGCGAAAAGACTGTCATCACCAGTGTCCAAAGCAATGCTGCCGGAATACCTAATATAAAAAACATCAATCCAGCCAATCCACCTTGTACACATGCTATTAAGAAATTGCCAAATAGTGTAGCGCTAATAACATCCTTTACCCGTCTGACCAGTTGACGCTTGCGTACACCGGAGAGCGGTAGCAAGCGCAGCAGCTTATCAAAAAAGTAATGGCCATCTCGCAGTAAAAAGAAGAGCGTAAAAATTATCATGACAACATTAATGACAAGCAGCAACGAATTCGATATTAGTCCTGTAGCATAACCAACCATCTGATTGGCAAGCTGCTCGATACTACCAGAAAGGCTTGCGCGTAGATTGACTGCTGATATTCCTAAATGCTGCTCTAACCAGATGGAAATAGTCCCGCCATTAAACCATTGCACAATACGATCGAGTTCTTGCCCATCACGTAATCGTCGAAAAAGCCCCGCCATTTCATGGGTAATCTGTATAGAAAGCACAATGGCAGGCACAATTACAACACTTGCCGTGATTAATACACCTGTGAACGCAGCAACATTCCTCGATCTGATTCTGGCATTGAGTCGTTGCTGTAATGGCGCAATAAATATCGCTAGAGTGATAGCCCAGAGAATAGGGGTTAGGTAAGGTATCAGCATGCGGATCAGAAAATAGCCCGCGATACCCAGCAGCACCAATACCGTGATCTGTTTTGTCGTCATTTTTGGCGGTTGCTGCATCCTCTAGCCACCTTCCATTCCAGTGCTGAATTTTCCCCACTTCAATTAAGACTATCAACATATCAGCATCTTGCGTGCCAACCCTGCTTTGTATCCCCCCAACCGCCTATTTGAATGCTCTCCTACTGATAATTTATATTTTCATCAAGAGATTTTTGTGCATCTAATAAGTTATTAGAGGCAACATCTTAACCAGGTAGGGAAACTCCCTAAATAAGGCCTATCAGACTCGATTTTGAACTGACAAACGCAGCGAGCGGGTGTTTTATGAGGCAAAAAGTCATCGCGACAATTGTTGCAGTAATCTATGTGTTGGCATCAACAGCATTGTCACAACAGTTTAACCCTTTTACTGTTGTGCTCAACACACCACTGACGCGGCCGCCTGTGAAAGAGGGTCGTCAACGTATTGCTATCAGTACAACTAAAGGCAAGACAATTAAAAACACAATACGTAACAAGACAAAGCGTACACAGCCAGAAGAGCAACCCGCATTAAACGAGCAGCCACAATCGGATGCGGAGCGCAGTCAACATAAGCATTCAACAGCCCAAGCAGAAAAGGTTGAGTCTGCGATAACACCATTGAAACTTACTCCTGCTGAGCTTGATTTAAGACGTAATATTGGTATTAAATATCAGATTCTTAGTGAAGATAGCAGTGGGCAATTGCGCATAGATGATCCCCAGCGTGTCTATCGTTCTGGTGAAGCATTCCGTATCAAATTACAGTCAAATATTAATTCATATCTATATCTGCTTACAGTAGATCCTCATACAGGTGCACGGTCGTTACTGTTTCCAAATTTTAAGTATCAGCGTGGTAATGCGCGTGTAAAACCATATACGCCTATAGTTGTACCACCACTAGGACAGCCGGCTTTTGAGTTTGATAATGTCGCTGGCGAAGAGCAGATTATTGTGATCTGTAGCCGTGACGAGATCCCTGCCTTACAACTTAATCCCATCGAGAAAGCCTCTGCAGCAGCACAGTTTATTACCCCAGGAGTAATACCGCGAGACATAGAGTCAACATTAACACACCAAGATGAACCAGGCGCACGCGACTTTATCTGGGTTGCCGAACAACCACCAGGACAGACTAGCGCTGCCAATGCTGGCACCTACATAGTCAATACCTCTCGAAAAGATAATGAAGAGATTGTCTATCTAATCCGTCTCAAACATAAGGATTAATATACCAGGTGAGTTTTATGAGAAGAGATCGTTTTACTGGTTTTATCGCTTTCCTTGTTATGCTGACATTGTTAGTCATGCCTATCAAAGGACAGCTACAGGATGATCAAGAGAATGCTCGTAGCATCTTTCAGCGTGAACAGGGTGATGGGTTTATACTCGATATTCTACTTAAACGACCCAACAGTGAGATCTGGTTGAATGTGCCGCCGGATATGATCTTTCACAATGGTGATCGTGTGAAGATCGGTTTACGTAGCAATTTTGATGGCTTTCTCTATATTGTTAATATAGGCACATCAGGAATGCGACGTATTATGGTGCCGGGTCCATTTGCACATGAGCATGGCCTACATAAAGGTGAATACCAACAATTCCTAGTAGGTGAATTGGCTGGTGAACCAGGCACAGAGACTCTCTACATTATTAGTGCACCAACCAAAATAGCAGAATTCGAAGCTGCCATTGCTAACCACAATGGAGTGCTTGCCATACCGCCTGATTATAACTCATCCATTCCAGCAAACACGAATATAGGCAAACAAGTTCAACCCAATAATACAAAACCGATCGATAGCGCAAAGATGACGGATCCTGTTATCACAGAACCAAAGAAGCGCAGCAAAGTCGGTGTGCTTAAGTCGGTAGGCAGCGCAGTAGTCAAGATATTAGGTGTTGTCTCACTATTTAGTCGTGAATTGACATCAGAATATTCACTTGAAGAAGAGAAGACTTTCATTGCCAGCACAAACGGGCGTTTAAAGGGCGGCGAATTCCTCGCCTTTGAACTAATCCTACGACATGAATAGCTGAGAATGTGGAGGATGCCGTTATGCAATCATTGGCACGTATAAGAGATCATATATTGATATTCTGTTTGCTAGTGGGTCTAACATTTACACACACACCGGCACAGCAACAGACAGAACCATTGAAACAACATGAGCCTACTACACGTGATTTTGTTAGTGTTGGCGAGAGTATAGGGTCAAGCACAACAAATGGCGAAAGAGTGCTACCAGAATTATGGGCTATAGTGGTTGGTATCTCACATTACAAGTATGGAGATCAATCAATAGGCGATGTACGTATACGTAATCTGCGTTATGCTACACGCGATGCCGAAGCCGTCTATGATTTCCTTATTAGTGAGAATGGTGGCTTTCAGAAAGATCATGTACGTAAACTTGTTAATGAGGATGCGACTAAAGCCAATGTAGAAGCGGCTCTCTTTCAATTCCTCAAGCAAGCGCGTGAACAGGACTATGTTTTTCTCTTCTTTGCTTCTCATGGCGCATATCCACCAGAACAGAGTGGACCAAATCAAACACCTTATCTCATCCTTTATGACACACACCCACAACGCATTGCAGAGACAGGTCTGGGTGTTGATGTGATCGGACGTGCGCTTAAACAACTCCCTGCCAGGAAAGGTCTCTTTATTTCTGACGCCTGCCATAGTGGTGGATTAGAATTTGCGAGTGGTCGCAGTTCCAATGATGAAGCACGTGTACGTAGTTATCTACGTGAGCAGGTGGCTGCCAGTAAAGAGGGTATTGTTTATCTCTCGGCTGCCAATTCTGTAGAGAAGTCTTATGAGTACCCAGAACTAGAGCATGGCGTCTTTACTTATTACCTGCTCGAAGGGCTACGAGGCAATGCGCGTGGTAGCAGGGCTGATGTAATCACAATACGCGACCTATGGATCTATGTACAGAAGAGAGTGGCAGAACGCACCGAGAACCGACAACATCCCACACTTGGACAGAACCGCTATGATCCAGATCTAGTAGTTTCAGTACTACCACGCAAGATCACTGGTCAACCCACATCAATTGACACCAGCAAAACCACTGAAGCGATCGATGGTACATTGACAATAACCATACGTGATGAGGATCAGGTTGAAGTTACCATTGATGGCAAACCGATTGAAGGTGGCAAGCTTGATAGCGATAAGACGGTTTCACTGGTACTGCCTGCCGGCTCTCATCTTGTCCAGGCTACTAAGGGAACACGTGTCTTTCGCAAAGAGGTGACGATCAATCCAGGTAAGACTACTCCATTGCCGATCCGACTACCATTGCCATTAGCTGAACCATCACCAAAAACCAAGGAGAAATTTCAAGAAGGTGTACGACTGCTTGAACAGTTTAAAATTGATGCCGCAATTGCGCGTTTCAATGAAGTAGTTGCGCTCGAACCACGTTTTCCTGATGTCTATGCCTATATAGGACGTGCTGAATTGAAGGCAAGACGATTGGAAAAAGCCCTCGCTGCCTATGATAAGGCATTGGAACTTGATCCCAACAATACCCGCACACTTGTGTTAAAAGCAGAGGTACTGCTTGAACAGGGTGATCTAGGCGGTGCACAGACACTACTTAAGCAAGCTGTCAATGAAGATCCAGAAGATGGCTTTGCTCCTCTTGTGCTTGGTTACTCCTATTATTTGGAGAATAGATTTGATGCGGCAGAAGAGCAGCTACAGACTGCTGTCAATCGCGATCCTACTAATCCACTCGCCTATTTGCAATTGGCTAATGTGCAGCGTGCACGCGGCACTCGTGACCTTGCAATAACTATGGCACGCAAGGCGATCACACTATTTCACGACTTCCCTAAACAGCAAGAGAGAGCAAATGCTTGGAAGGCGATTTTAATGAGTACTAAATTACGCACCTTCCTGGATCAGAGTAATCTTGCCGAAGCACATCTATTACTCGGAGTATTGTTACTAGAGCAGGCTGAACTTAATCGTAGTGTTGGCGCAAAGCTACCATCTGAAGCTGTGGAACAGATTGAAAAAGCCTATCAGTATGCACAATCAAGTAATAATCGACTGTTACTTGCACATGTGATCTACTATCGCGCCGAGATTTATAGCAAGGCTCAAGAGTATGATCGTGCGATCAATGGCTATCTACAGGCGCTAGAGAACAATCGTGAATTGGCCAATCCTTATCGTGGTTTGAGCTGGTGCTATGAGAAGCAACAGAAATTCCAGGCTGCGCTGGATAACTATGAGAAGTATGTTGAGCGGCTCAATAAGTCTGAGTATGACGCACAGCGTGATCAGATCGAGCGGCGACGTAAGCGCCTCAAAGAGCAGGTACGTGCACATGCAAAGCAATAATGTTAAGTGTAGAGCATTTTCTGCTAGGGGACATTAATGGCTAATAGCATAGAGCAGAATGGTCAAGAAACACTCAGATCCACGCCTACCGAATTGGTCTCGCAACCAAGTCTACCGATTGAGAACCAGCCGTTGGTAGGCCAGACGATCGGCTCTTATCTAGTATTACAAGAACTAGGCTATGGTGGTATGGCGATTGTTTACAAAGCACGCCATTTGATCTTAGATCGTCTGGTCGCGCTCAAGGAGATCCAATCTAATCTTTGTCAGCAACCTCGTTTCCTTAAGCGTTTTCAGATCGAGGCACGTACAGCCGCACGTATCTTGCATCCCAATGTCGTCACTGTCTATGAGCATATGAGTCTGCCTGGTCGTCACTTCCTTGTGCTCGAATATGTACCGGGCGGCACACTCTATCAACGTTGGAAAGACCGACCAATGCCTTTAGAAGAAGCTCAACGTGCTCTTATGCAGATCCTCACAGGGCTACAAGCAATTCATGCAGAGAAGATCGTACATCGTGACCTTAAACCACAGAATGTCCTTATTGATGCGTATGACAATCTTAAAATTGGCGATTTTGGGCTTGCCCATCTACTTGGCGATAATCTCTCAACCGTGATGGGCACAGTGCAATACATGGCGCCAGAGGCTTGTAACAGTGGTGAGCAAGATGTCACCATTGATCAGCGTATAGACATTTATGCGCTAGGAATAATGACTTATGAATTGTTGCTAGGCGAGCAGCAGTTCTTAGCAGTGATGGCGGCACAGCCCTGTTGGAACAACAGTCTGGGTGGATGGTTATTATGGCACTGCTCAGTTGAGGCTCGCCTACCCCGTGTAGACACTATACGTCCTGAAGTGCCAGCGCCACTAGCAATTATTATCGAGCGTATGATGGAAAAAGATCTTACTAGGCGTTATTGCGATGTAGCAGCAATACTACGAGATCTAACCAATGCGCTAGCAACTAAACCAACTGAACTCTCGCCTGCCGCCGAGCAGATCGAACTTTCTCAGATAAGTAAGATCATACCTAGGCGTGCTACCTTTGCTGTGTTAGCGCTAACATTGCTGACACTACTGGCAATTATAATTGCAATCTACAATGAAGGTGAGCTACCACTCTCTCAGTCTCCGCCAACTGCGCCACCAAAATTTCACCCACCAACCAATATGCTCTTGGTGCCAGCAGGACCTTTTCGTATGGGAAGCGATTCTGGTAGCCCAGATCTATATCCTGAACATGAGGTATATGTCAGGGCATTCTATATAGATAGAACAGAAGTAACGAATCACCAATATCGCGCCTTCTGTGATGCTACTGGTCGCTCTTATCCAGAAAACCCTCCCTGGGATACCAACTATTTTCTTGCTAATCCTGATCATCCTGTGATCGGTATAGGGTGGGAAGAGGCGCGCGCCTATGCTGCTTGGATAGGCAAACGCTTGCCTAGTGAAGCAGAATGGGAGAAAGCGGCGCGTGGTCAGCAATCCTATCTATGGCCTTGGGGCAATACGCCAGCAATGAATCTTGCTAATCTAGACGGAGACGAGGATAGCTTTATCTACACAGCGCCGGCAGGAAGCTTCTTGGTTGGTGTAAGCCCTTATGGGGCACTCGATATGATTGGCAATGTCTGGGAATGGGTTGAGGACAACTACCAGCCTTATCCTGGCAATAAACAGAGCAATCAGTTTTATGGTAAAAACTATCGAGTGTTACGCGGTGGTGGCTATGTCAATGGGCCAGCTAAATCTGTTCTTAATGCTGCTTTCCGTGGTTTCGCAACACCTGTGGTTAATAATGAACTACGTTTCGCGATCGGTTTTCGCTGTGCTACTGATATCCCAAAAGAATAAGAATTTGACAGAAAAGCACCTGTCTCAAGCTGCCGTCTTTGTGGGCGAGCAGCAAGGCAAGGCGCGATTTGTACATGACCTAAGCCCCTCGCCTTGCGCTATAATGCTGTTTTAATCGATGACGGCACAGATTGGTGATACACGTAAATTACTGGCAATAGCATTTCGCGAAGCGCGCGAGTTACTAGATCTATCGGTTGTGCAATACAGCAAACTCTTCGAGTCCGAACCCAGCCTGATCCAACGGCTGGAGGAGGGTATGCTGCCCACACAACTCGATGATCGACTACTCAAACTGATACTTGCTACCGTGGCAGTACGTCATCGTGTCGATTTTCTCGAACCGTTATTGTTGGAAGCCAAAACGCTCTATGCTTGTCCAGATCTATTCGAATACCCTTTCCCACTCTTATATCTATTTGGACAGGTGCTAGGGCCGAAACTGGCTTGCTATCCTTGGGTCAGTGAGGGGGCAGTATTTCGTTGCCGTCTGCTACAGCTTACCGATCAGGCTAATGGTATTCTGTTATGGGCAGAGTCGGATATTGTACATCGCGCTTTGACGGCAACCTTACCTGGTTTAGCGCTGGCTCATCTTGATCTCATTGATGGTTACACTATCATCTTTATCCCTAATATCTACCTCTTCCTTAAACTCGATACGACTTCGTCACGTAACCCGCTCCCTAAAACCCTTTCACAGCGGTTGAAAGAGGAGTTGCCGGTGGGGATTGCTGTGCCACGCGAACCCTTTACACATCGCTCACCCAGCGATATAGAGGTCGCCAGGGCATCACGTAGACTTTTTATCTACTCCAGAGATCCTGGCTCGATCCGTGAAATTCTTGCCAGATAGTCTTCATTCAGTCGTTGCCAGCAAGCCTATAAATCTGATTTAATGAATAACCTGTTCAAAGGGAAGACAAATAACAATCAAGTCGATAATATAGTTGTAGAATGCCACCGGGCACTCCGGCAGGCTATTAAAATAGCTTAAAACAGGAGGCGGTTTTCTGTGTATAGGCGAATAGTAACATTTATAGCTCTATTGCTGTTCTTTGCTCCTGTCACACAAGCACAGGAGCGGTTGCTTACTTTTGAGGATATCTATGATCCCCAAAAGAAGCTTGATTTTAACGGTCGCCAGCCACAACTCTTCTGGTTAGCTGATGGCCAGCATTACCTGCAACGCAATGATGATTCTGCGCGTGGCCCGGTAGGATTAGTGAAAGTAGAGGCAAATAGTGGACGTAGCGAGGCCTTCCATGATGCTGCTCGTATGGCACGCGCGCTCGAAGTAATTGCCGGTCTGAGCGGTCAGGAGGCTCGTCAATTGGCCAATCTGCCTGGTTTCCAATTAAATGCTGCCCAGAACGCAGTGCTTATTAATCATGCTAATGATCTCTACTATTATGAGTTGAACACAGATCGTGCAGCACGCCTTACCAATACCCCACAAGCGGCTGAGACCGATGAGACATTTAGTCCAGATGGGCGTATGGTTGGCTTTGTGCGTAATCACAATATTTACATGGTCGATATTGCTACCAGCCAAGAGAAGGCCCTCACTACTGATGGCCATCGTGGTCTGCTCAATGGAAGGCTAGATTGGGTCTATGAGGAAGAACTCTATGGACGTGGTATCACACGCAGCTATTGGTGGAGTCCTGATTCAGCCGAGATCGCTTTCCTACAGCTTGACGAGAAAGGTGTGCCGGAGTTTACCGTAGTCGATGATATCCCGCTTGGTCAGGTTATAGAACTCACCCATTATCCCAAATCTGGCGATCCCAATCCCAAAGTCCGACTAGGCGTGGTCAAAGTGTCAACAGCAACACCACGCTGGATAGATTTAAGCCCTTATCAAGCGAAGGAGTTCCTAATTGTCAGGGTAGGCTGGACACCAGATAGTCGCCATATTGTTTACGAAGTACAAAATCGTGAACAGAGTTGGCTAGATCTAAATCTTGCCGATCGGCAAACGCTGGCTACACGACAATTAGTACACGAAGAGAGTAAAGCCTGGGTCGAGGTGATCGATCTACCCCACTGGCTTGCTGATGGCACTTTCTTATGGGAGAGCGAGCGATCTGGTTATCGTCATATCTACCACTATGGCGCTGATGGCAAACTGATCCGTGCGCTTACCAACGGTAATTGGAATGTCAGCGCATTCTATGGTAAGAGTGATGATGGCTGGGTCTACTTTTCCGCCAGCGAGCGCTCACAACTTAATCAGGATGTCTGCCGTGTGAAACTTGATGGCAGTGGATTTACCCGTGTTAGTGCGGCAGAAGGAACCCATCAGGCAAATTTCAATCGACAACTAAGCCTCTTTGTAGATGTCTGGAGCAATATCACAACACCACCACAAACACGTCTCTACAAGAGTGATGGGGCGATGGTACGTGTTATTGAGGAGAATAAGATTGCCGAATTGGGCCAATACCGTTTAGGTAAGCCAGAATTTCTACAGGTGCCAACTCAAGATGGTTTTATGATGGAAGCACTAATGATAAAACCACCTGACTTTGATCCTGCTAAGAAGTACCCAGTGATGGTCTATAACTACTCTGGGCCATCTGCCCCCGCAGTACGTAATCGTTGGGGCGTACCAGCAGTACAGACCTATATGTGGCATCAGTTGCTGGCTCAGCGTGGTTATATTGTCTGGATCTGTGATAACCGACTGGCCAGTCAAAAAGGGCTTAGCGCCGCTTTTCTCTCTTACCGTAACCTGGGTGAATTTGAATTACGTGATATAGAAGCTGGCCTCAGTTGGCTAAAGCAGCAGCCCTATGTTGACGGTGGTCGTATAGGGTTGTGGGGTTGGAGCTACGGCGGCTATATGACAGCCTATGCCCTCACTCATAGTAAGAGCTTTAAGATAGGTATCTCTGGCGCACCAGTAACCGATTGGCGCTACTATGATTCAATCTATACAGAACGCTACATGGGACTGCCACAGCAGAACCCTGAGGGCTATCGTAAGAGTTCTGTGGTTGAGGCGGCCGCCAATCTGCACGGTAAGCTGCTACTTATCCACGGCACCATGGACGATAATGTGCACTTGCAAAATAGTGTGCAGTTTATCGATGCCCTGCAACGTGCAGGCAAGCAATTTGATCTAATGCTTTATCCCAAATCGCGTCATGGTGTAGTACAGCCGCACCGTCTTAAGCATCTGCGCATGATGATGACGCAATTTATCTTGGAGAATCTGTGAGAGCTAAGAATTTAGCAAAAAATCATGAAAAGGATTAAACAGTATGACTACTGCTTCCGATATCTCTCAACCCAAGACCGAATATAGCAAGGTAGATACTGGTGGTTTAGGCGGGCATCCAAGAGGTTTAACAACGCTCTTTTTCACTGAGATGTGGGAGCGCTTCAGCTATTACGGCATGCGTGCGCTGCTTACGCTATATATGTATGAAGCTATTGTCACGGGTGGCCTTGGTTTTGAAAAAACGAAAGCGACTAGTATCTATGGACTCTATACTGCCTCTGTTTATCTAGCCGCACTACCAGGAGGTTGGATCGCTGACAATATTCTAGGCGCACGTCTAGCGGTCTTGCTTGGCGGTATCATTATTGCGCTGGGCCATTACAGTATGGCCTTCGCATCGCTGGATACGTTTTATGCTGGTATGGTCCTGATCGTGATTGGCACAGGTCTGCTTAAACCAAATATTAGTACGATGGTTGGCAGCCTATACAGCCCTGAAGATACCCGACGTGATGGAGGGTTTTCAATCTTCTATATGGGCATTAACTTAGGTGCTTTCTTATCCCCCCTGGTTTGCGGCTATCTAGCACAGAGCGCTGGCTTCAAAGCCTTTCTGGCCGCCCGTGGTTTTGATCCCAATCATAGCTGGCATTGGGGCTTTGCCGCTGCCGGGGTGGGTATGACATTAGGTCTTGTGCAGTATCTGGTAGGTCGTGAGCGGCTTGCACAGGTAGGTAATCGGCTAGGCGAAATTAACCCTGAAAAGCTCAAGAAACTAGGTTTGGGGTTAGGCGGATTTGCTGTGCTCTTTGGCATTCTCTATCTCGCCTCAACATTCGGGGAAAAAGTAAAATGGGGCACAATTGTTTTTATGTTCCTGGCTGGTTTTATCTTCCTATTATCACGCCTGCCAAACCAGGAAGAGAAGCGTCGTGTGGCAGTGGTAGGTATTCTCTTTATCTTCTCAACAATGTTCTGGGCAGCATTCGAACAGGCTGGTTCTAGTATGAACCTGTTTGCCGATATACTTACTCGCAATAGTATTTTTGGTTGGGAATTTCCTTCTAGTTGGTTTCAATCGGTCAACTCACTCTTTATCATAGCACTTGCCCCTGTCTTCTCTTGGTTATGGTTGAAATTGGGTAATCGGCAACCCTCCAGTCCAGCCAAATTCAGCCTTGGATTGTTATTTGCAGGATTAGGCTTTGTGGTACTGGCGTTTGCATCTACACTGACGGGTGGAGGAGTAAAAGTTAGTCCGGCTTGGCTTGTTATTGTCTATTTTCTACATACAATTGGGGAACTCTGTTTGAGTCCGGTTGGACTTAGTACCACAACCAAGTTGGCGCCTAGTAGACTGGTAGGAATGATGATGGGAATCTGGTATCTCTCTCTGGCCCTGGGTAGCTATATTGGTGGTCAGGTAGCAGGATTTTTTGATGAGAAGGCAGAAGGCGCGTTGGTTAAACTTTTTGGTGCTGTTGCCCTCAGCACTATTTTAGGTGCTGGTATACTGGTTGTGCTTACTCCATATGTACGTAAGCTTATGGGAAAGATCCGTTAGGATCGGTTACTAAATAACGAGAAAGAGGCTCTGATTGATTGCCGTTGGCACACGCCTCGGCCACTATACAATTATTTCTACACTAGGTGTGGGCGGAATGGGGGAAGTCTACCGTGCCCGTGACCAGCGCCTAGACCGCGAAGTGGCCATTAAGGTATTGCCGGAACGCTTGGCTGAGAATACTGAAATGCTTGGCCGTTTCCAGCGTGAAGCAAGGGCACTGGCAGCGCTTTCTCATCCTCATATACTCACTATTTATGATTTCGGTAATGAGCAAGGTATCTACTTTGCCGTTACCGAATTGCTTAATGGTGAGACATTGCGTAGTCGTATTGTGCGCGCCATTCTTTCTTGGCAGCAAGCTCTACAGATTGCCACCGCAATTGCAGAAGGTATCTGTGCAGCACATTCCAAAGGAGTCATACATCGTGACCTTAAACCGGAAAATATCTTTCTTACTATCGATGGGATTGTCAAGATTCTAGATTTTGGACTGGCGCGTATAGAGTCAGCCGAACAGACACAAAATTGTACTAGCCTACCTACTAAGCAATTCCAGACCGATCCCAGTATTGTCATGGGTACCGTGCCTTATATGTCGCCTGAACTGGTAGCAGGTGAACCAGTAGATGCTCGTACCGATATCTTCTCTTTTGGCTGTGTCTTTTATGAGATGCTCACCGGTAATAGCCCTTTCCAGCGTAGCACCCCTGTTAAGACAATGGCAGCGATTCTCAAGGAGCATCCACTACGACTAAGTAAGATAAGCAAAAAGACTCCAACCGATCTAGAACGTCTGATTCTGCACTGTTTAGAGAAGGATCAACAACAACGCTTCCCTTCTGCACAAGAACTGCTTGTCGCACTCAAGACGGCTGCTAATAATAATTTGGAGACTACTTTTGTATCTGACCGCCATCAGACACGACGGCGTGTTGCACCTCGTCAGACACGTAAAACCATCGATTCGCTGGCAATTCTCCCCCTCGCCAATACCAGCCTAGATCTAAATGCAGAGTACTTGATCGATGGTATTACCGAGAGCATCATTAATAGCCTTTCCCAATTCCCCAAGTTGAAGGTAATGGCGCGTAGCACGGTGTTCCGCTATAAGAATCAGCCTGTTGATCCACAGCAGATAGGTCAACAACTCAACGTACGTGCCCTAGTGACAGGACGGGCAGTACAATTGGGTGATACCTTAAATATTCAGGTAGAATTGGTAGATGTTTTTGATGGCTCACAACTGTGGGGTGAGCAGTATCAACGCAAACTTACTGATATCTTTGTTCTACAGGAAGAGATCTCACGAAATATCTCAAAGAAATTGCTTACCAAGTTGAGTGGTGAAGAGCAACGCCATCTTGCCAAACGTTACACCAATAACACGGAAGCCTACCAACTCTACCTCAAAGGGCGTTATCACTGGAACAAACGCACTAGCGATAGTTTGAAAAAGAGTATTGAATATTTTAATTTGGCAATTGAGAAAGATCCCTGCTATGCGCTTGCCTATGCAGGACTGGCCGACTCTTATGTCTTGTTAGCCAATTATGGTGGAATGCCACCCAAAGAATCGATCCCAAAAGCAAAGGCCGCTGCTCAGCAGGCGCTTTCCATCGACGAAACCCTTGCTCAAGCCCATTGTTCGCTTGCCCATGCAATCGCCTTCTATGATCGAGATTGGACCAGAGCAGAGCTAGGCTATCAGCGCGCTATCCAGCTTAATCCCAATTATGCTACTGCACATAGCTGGTATGGCCATTATCTGATCGCAATGGGGCGCTTAGATGCAGCGATCGCAAGAACAGAAAAGGCACAGGAATTAGATCCACTCTCACTAATTCTTAGTGTAGGAGTTGGCTGGGCCTATTTCCTTGCACGTCGTTATGACCAAGCGATCCAACAGTTTTCTAAAACGATTGAAATGGATGCCAATTTTGTACCAGCACACTATTGGCTAGGCTGGACCTATATATTTAAAGGAATGTATCAAGAAGCATTGGTAACCTTACATAAGGCATTACAACTTGATAATGATCCAGATACACGCGCAGCGCTTGGTTATGCTTATGCTGCTGCTGGTGACCGCCAAGCTGCTCAAGAGATACTTACAGAGCTGATGCTGCCCTCATCACAAAGATATATATCGCCACTCGATATTGCTGCGCTACATACTGCGCTAGGCGCATATGATGAAGCATTCGAATGGCTAGAGAAGGCTTATAAAGATCAATCTGAGGGGCTGATCTGGCTCAATGTTACTCCTAAGTTCGACCATTTGCGTACAGACCCACGTTTCTTTACACTAGCAGAAAAGATTGGTCTAACAGGTATGCTTAAAAGTCAGGCATAGTCGCCTAAATCTCCTTGACAAAATATAGGCGAAATAACTAGAATTGCCCTTACAACCGCGGGAAATATTTGAACCGCAGCGTGACTGCAGAAAGGGATAAGATGCCACAGGTTGTCTTTACCTCTCATCTTGAGCGCTATATCTCATGCCCTCCTAGAGAAGTTTCTGGCCACACTGTGCAAGAAGTGCTAGCATCGGTCTTTAATGAAATCCCTCGCTTAAAAAGCTACATACTTGATGAACAGGGCCATTTACGACCACATATGGTGATTTTTGTTGATGGTCAGTTGATCACTGATCGCACCAGTTTAAGCGATCCAGTGAAAGAGACTGGCGAAGTCTATGTAATGCAGGCGCTCTCAGGCGGTTGAGACCACCCATCAGAGAAGATAATTTCAACTTACCATTGATAAGAGTTAAGGAGTAACACACTTGAGCAAGAGAGTTTTTGTTGCAACACGCAAGGGTCTTTTTAGTATTCAACGACGTGCCGGCAATCAGCCGGATTGGTCGATCACTAGAGTAAGTTTTCTTGGCGATCCAGTCACAATGGTGCTTCCTGACGAGCGAGATGGAACTATCTATGCGGCTCTTAATCTAGGCCATTTTGGTGTAAAGATGCATCGCTCTAAGGATGGTGGAGAGAATTGGGAGGAGTGTGCTATCCCTAGCTATCCTAAACAGCCGGAAGCAGAGACAGAAAAGGCTGGCGTTGCCTGGAAGCTAACTCAGATATGGTCGTTAGAAGCAGGTGGTAGCGATCAACCCAACTATATTTGGGCTGGTACGATACCGGGTGGGCTTTTCTTATCAAAAGATTGTGGAGATAGTTGGCAGTTAAATGAGTCGCTTTGGCAACTTCCTGAACGTAGTGAATGGTTTGGTGGCGGCGCTGATCTGCCTGGTATCCATTCCATTTGTGTAAATCCTCGCAACAGTCAACACATTACTGTGGGAGTCTCCTGTGGTGGTGTATGGACCAGTTTGAATGCTGGAGAGGGTTGGGAATGTCGTAGTAAAGGTATGTGGGCGGCTTATATGCCTCCTGAACGGCGTGATGATCCTATTGTGCAAGATCCTCATCGTGTTGTCCAATGTAGATCAAATCCCGATATGTTCTGGGCACAGCATCATAATGGCATCTTTCGCTCTCTAGATGCAGCATTAAGTTGGCAAGAAATAAAGGATGTTCAACCTTCTGTATTCGGTTTTGCTACTGAGGTTCATCCTAATGATCCTGATACGGCTTGGTTTGTACCAGCAATTAAAGATGAGCGTCGTATTCCTGTTAACAGCCAACTGGTAGTAACACGAACACGTAATGGTGGTAAGAGCTTTGAAATTTTACGTGAGGGTCTACCTCAACAACATGCCTACGATCTTATTTATCGGCATGGAATGTCGGTAGATAGAACCGGAACGCGATTAGCAATAGGTTCCACTACAGGTGGATTGTGGATCTCTGAAGATCAAGGTGATTCCTGGCATTGTATATATACACATCTGCCGCCGATCTATTGTGTAAGGTTCTCTGCTATCCCCTAAGCCTAATATAATCCTCACCACAGAGACCAGAGAAAGCTCTTCTTCTCTGGTCTCGCCAGTAAAATAGTCTTATCATCGCCTGATAGTTAAGGCTGCTGCTATGATCTCTATTCAGTCTGTGTTTCCACGACAGTACTAGCTAGTACGGGAGTTGGCTTAAGCAGTTCATAGCCTTCAGAACGGGCTACATAAGTTGCTGCGGTGATATCACCTGCCACGTTTAATGTAGTGCGGCACATATCGAGTATACGATCGACACCCAGTATAATTGCAATAAGAGCAGGATCGACATTAACAGTAACAAGCACCCCTATAATAAAAGGGATCGATCCAGAAGGCACACCTGCTGTACCTATACCGCCTAGAATGGCCAAGTAGACAACCATCAATTGTTGGCTGAGAGGAAGAGTAACGCCCGCTAATTGGGCGAGAAAGAGTACTGTAACACCCTCATAGAGAGCAGTACCATTCTGATTGGCAGTCGCGCCTACAGTAAGTACAAAACTGTTGATCTGTGGTGGTACACCTAGATTCTCTTCTGAGATACGTAGTGCCGTCGGCAGTGTTGCATTCGATGAAGAGGTAGAGAAGGCAGTAAGCATAACAACCTTGATACGACGGAAAAACTCTAGTGGAGAGAGGCGTGAAAGTAGATAGACCGAGAGTGAATAGACTCCGAACATATGTAGTGAGAGTCCTAATAGCACAGTAAGCACAAACCAGAAGAGCGCCTGTAATAGATCAAGGCCAAAACGTGCAGTGTTATTGAAAAGCAGACAAGCCACTGCATAAGGTGCCAATCGCATAATCATCTCTATGATCTTTGCCGTGACTTCGTAAAGAGCCTGTAACATACGTAGTAGCGGCGCGGCGGTATCTGTAGGAATAAGTGTGATAGCAATACCAATGATCAAGGCAAAGAACATCAGATGTAACATATTGGGCGTCTCACTGGCGACTGCAGTAACAGGATTGACAGGCACGATCGTTTTAACGACTTGCATTAATACGGAATCATTGTTGGCTGCACTAGCCTTCTTGGCGTCCTCGACACGTTTGTTGGCATCCGATTTGTAGCGTTGCTCAAGCAGTGTACGTGTAGTTACATCAACACGGTCGCCAGGTCGTAATGTATTGGCTAACACTAATCCAATTACTACTGAGATTGCAGAAATAATAATTGTGTAGGCAAAAGACTTTAGTCCTACACGTCCAAGCTTACGAACATCACCAATTCCTGCCACACCTACAACTAATGAGGAGAAGACTAATGGCACAACGATCATTAGTAATAACCGTAGAAAGAGGGTGCCGATCGGTTCCGTAATGTTGGTTACCACCCAAGCAACACGGGGGTGTCCTGGAAAGAGATTGTTAACTACAATACCAACAAACACACCGATCGCTAGACCTATCAGTATTCGTGTATGTAAGGGAAGACCACGAGGTGTATCCGAGGTCTTCTCGTCTAGATCCGTCATCACTTCATGTTCAAATGTATTAGGATCACGCTTAAACTCTTTCGTCGGTTTCTTACTCTTTCCTGCCACCATCTTTTTACACCTGTTTTATATTGTAAAGTTACTATGTGAGAGCAATCAGGCAACACTATTATTTGACAATGTTGGCTTGCCTGTTGCTAGATTTCTAGCTTGCGCTGTATTGGCGCAAGTATCCACATATGTCAGTTAACCAGCAACAGGTATTACCGAACCAAGCATAAAATAGCTATCTACTAAATAATAGTAAGTATCTCAATCTAAGGCCTTGACATTCCAGCCATCCATACATATTATGATGAGCTGTACAAATAGGGATTTCTTTAAGCTATAAATAATTGTGAAACCTGATCATATTGGTTAAGTTCCCTTTTCGGAGAGGTACTCAGTACGGTTCCTAAATACTACTGAAACAAACATACCGATTAACATCAAAGCGTCTATCGATCTAAATTATAGCGTTGCTGTTTCAGTTACTAACAGACTCTCCTTAAATATTCCATGACCGCTTTTTCAGCTAAATAATGTTTGCTGTCGGAGGACGATATGAAGAAAATTTTTTTGGGGATCGCCATAATGTTGTTTATGGTACTAGGATCCTTTTTCCTAGTATCCGGCAACAGCAGCACCCAGAATCAAGGCAACGGGGGAGGAATCAAACCTCTTGATTCCTCAGATGGGGAATTGAGAGGATTATACGACAATGATAAAATGTTCGAGGAGTTGTCTGGTGCAGCTAGATCTGTACTTGAGCAGAGATTTGGAAGGAAAGAGGACTCCAAACGTACTACTATAGCCGCGCCAGTAGGCACTCCACTAGCAGCAGCATCTGGAGTTGAGCCAGTTGCTAATCCTAATACAACTCTGGCAACTCCAATCTACTCAACTGGTCTGCGTGGCTCTATTCGACCACTAGGAGCTGTCAACAACGTTCTTGCTAATAATCCGCAACTCGACCTAACCGCTCAGGATACCCAGAGCGAGACCTCAATTGCGATAGGACGAAACGGCAACGTAATTGTAGGTTGGAATGATTCTGGTTCATTTACTGGCAGTAACGCCCACTTTACTGGCTTCGGCGTATCCACCAATGGTGGTTCAAGCTTTGTTGATAAAGGGATACTGCCTGAGGATCCAACTGGCGAAGGTGATGCTGGTGATCCAATTATTGGTGTTGATCAAACTACTGGTAGAGTCTACTTTGTTACATTAGGATTCCAGACCTTAGGAAAACTACAAGTATTCCGTTCTGATGATAATGGCCAGACTTTCCAGGCGCCTGTTAATGGTACACCTGGTTCAGCAGGTCAGCAGGATAAGGAATGGGTGGCAGTCGATAACTTTGCTGGCACAGGTCAAGGCAATGTCTACCTGGGCTGGAGAAACTTCGGTAGCACTAATGATATGCGCTTTACCCGTTCTACCGATGGTGGTAATACCTTCGGTGGTAACCTATCGATCGCTGCTGGTGGTCAAGGCGCATTTGTTACAGTTGGTCCAGATCACTCTGTCTACTATTTCTGGTACAACTCCAGTACTGCTCCCAGACGTATCACAATGCGTAAATCGACCGACTTTGGTGTCACTTTTGGTCCTACCATTACAGTAGCAAACCTGATTGGTACAGGTACCAATGGTGATCTTGCATTAACTGGTGGATTCCGTTCCAATAGTTTCCCACAAGTAGGTGTTAACCCTGTCAGCGGTCATCTATACTGTGTATTCAATGATGCCAGTGCAACGACAGGTGGGGATAGGGGAAATATTTTCCTTGCCAGATCGACTGATGGCGGCGCTACTTGGGGTACACCAACACGGGTTAATGATGATACTTCTGCTACTGCTCAGCAGTATCAGCCTGTAATCGCGGTAAGACCGGACGGCTCTGGTCTTTTTGTTGGCTTCTATGATCGTCGTCGTGATCCTGCCAATCAACTGATTGATGTTTATGGTGCAATCGCCAGTATCGACTCGATCAGTGGTGCAGTAACCTTCAATCCAAACTTCCGTATCACGACAGCCTCTTTCCCAGTGGTAGTAGGTGTCGATCCAGTCATTAATACTACCTACATGGGTGACTATGACCAGGCAATTGCAGATAGTAACTTCTACTATTATTCTTGGAGTGACAATCGCGATCGCAACCTTGCTAATACTCGTAACAATGCTAACGTACGTGTTGCTGCGATTCCTGTAGCAGGCCCTGGCGCACTGCTTGATTTCAGTACTGCAGCAATCAACTTTGATGGCAATACCAATGGTATCATTGATACCAATGAGTGCGTTGGCCTTGATATCACGATCAGTAATACTGGTACAAGCGCAGCGACTGGTGTTACAGCGACACTCTCTACTATGACCCCTGGTGTCACCGTCTCTCAGGCAATGTCGAACTATCCAAATGTTCCTGCTGGCGGTACTGCTGTCAATACGACACCTTTCCAGATCACTATCGATCCTAGCTTTGCTTGTGGTACTAAGGTCGATTTAACCCTGACCGTGAATACTGCCAGCGATGGTATGTTCACACTACCATTCTCGCTTAATACCGGCGCTCTAGGCAGTACCCCGACGCCTTTTGAATCGGTCAATGTTCCTGTCAATATTCTTGATGTCGCTACTGTGACATCGGTAACTAACGTATCTGGCTTTACTAGCTCAATTGGTAAGGTGACAGTCTCGTTCTTCCTCACCCATACCTTTGATGCTGACCTAGATATCTTCTTGATTGGACCAGATGGCACCACAGTAGAACTGACTACTGATAATGGTGGCGCTGGTGACAACTTTGGTACTAGCTGTGCTGCCCGTACAGTATTTGATGATGCAGCAGCAACAGCTATTACGGCAGGAGTAGCTCCATTTGCAGGCACATTCAGACCGGAAGGTATGTTAGCCGCCTTCAATGGTAAGTCTGGCGCAGCAGTTAATGGCAACTGGACTCTACGTATCACTGACGATCTAGGTGGTGACGTAGGCATATTGATGTGCTGGGGTCTACAGATTACTCCACAAGTATGTATTGATGGTGGCGGCCCATGTGCAAACGCACCAGCCTGTCCAGTCGAGCATACTACCATCTATGCTTCTGACACCAATAACAGCCGTATACAACGCTCCACCAATGATGGCTCAAGCTGGCAGTCAGTAGGCTTCGGCCCCGGTACTACACTAGGTAAATTCAATGCACCACGTGGAGTTGCTTCTGATACTTCCGATACCCTGATCTTTGTCGCTGATACTGGCAACAACCGTATACAGCGCTCCAGCGATGGCGGTATAACTTGGC
>JBFLVQ010000020.1:0-34381 GCA_040758525.1 Acidobacteriota bacterium | reverse complement strand
TAACGTAGGGCTTCTACAGGATCTAGATAGGCAGCTTTAAGAGCTGGCCAGAGACCAAATAGTAGTCCGATCATCACTGAGAAGGAGAAGCCCAATGCCACTGCCCAAAGCGGCACACTAGAGGGTAGATCAGGCAGGGCAAAATTTATCACTGTACTGATCAACTGCCCTATAATAATGCCAAGTACTCCCCCCATTCCAGTAAGCATCATCGCTTCGATAAGGAATTGGAAGATAATATCGCGCCGTCGTGCGCCGATCGCTCGGCGTATACCGATCTCACGAGTGCGTTCGGTCACCGATACTAGCATTATGTTCATTACACCTATACCACCAACAAGCAGACCAATGCCAGAAATAGGAACGACTACCAATGCCATCGCACCAGTGATCGCTTTGAACTGATCAGTAACAGAGCTTGATGTGTTAATGGCGAAATTGTCTGGTTTGTTTATTGCTACTTTGCGACGACGTCGTAATAGCTCTGTGATCTGTTCAGTCATCGCCTCGAACTGGCCAGCCTTGGATCGCGCCGAAATTACATGCTCATCTTGGCGTGGATAGAACTTGCGGAACATATTATATGGAATTATTACCAGATTATCCTCAAATCGTTCCTCACCAAAAAGACTAGTCTTAGTCTTCTCCAATACACCTATGACGCGAAATTTCTCACCACGAATATCAATCTCCTTATCGAGCGGCTGAACATTGACAAAGAGTGTGTTAGCGATACTGTGTCCGATCACACAGACATGAGTACGGTGTTCATCCTCAGCTTCAGTAAAGAAGCGACCCAAGGCGAGCAAGTAGCCACGTGACTCTAAATATGATGACCAAACTCCTCGCAATTGTGGATTCTGTATCTGTTGTGAGCTGTATTTAACTACCGGCGGTAGATCATCAGGGAAGAGAGAAGCAGCAACTGCATAAACACTAGGTAACTCACGTATAGCCTGGGCGTCTTGATTTGAGAGTGGTTTGCGCTGTCGTTCCTCAGGACTGAGGTCGCCAAAACGTGGCCCAAAGGACCAGCGGGCAATATAGACAGTATTAGTACCAAATTCCTCCATTAGTTGTGACACACGCTGGTTCATACCAGTTAAAATCGATGAGACGGCAATGACTGTGGTGGTGCCCACGATCACACCCAGTACCGTCAATACAGAACGAAACTTATGGCTTAGTAGTGTACTGATGGCAAGCTTGAGGCTCTCAGATAAGTCTTGTCGTCTCATATGTCACTCCTGACGTAAAGCCACAATAGGATCTAGCCGTGCAGCTTTCCAGGCTGGGTAGATACCAAAGATCAACCCAACCCCCATTGATACTGAAATTGCCAGTATTACGGCACTGAGTGGCATTATAAATGGTAACTGGAGAGAAGTGGTGATTAACATTGTTGCTAGGTAAGCGATAAGTAGGCCAATCAATCCGCCTGAGCCTGACATTAGCACCGACTCGGCGAGGAACTGCCAGAGGATATCACGCCGCCGCGCTCCCAACGATTTACGTACTCCAATCTCGCGAGTGCGCTCAGTAACAGCTACCAGCATTATGTTCATAATCACAATGCCGCCTACTACCAGTGAAATTGAGGTAATGCCAACCGCCACGGCAGCCAATATACCTGTTAGCTGTTGCCATAGATCCTTAATCGCTTCTGCAGAGATAATACCAAAATCGTCTGGGTCATTGAATTTCAGATGATGGCGTGCTCTTAGGAGAAGACGGGCCTGATCTTGCGCCTGTTCTATAGGAACATCCTGGCGACCACGAGCACGTATAAAGATCGACTCACGTGAGCCATACATCTTTTGGAAGGTTGAGATTGGGATAACAACAAAAACGTCTTCAGATTGGCCAAAGATCGATCCATTCTCTTTCGCTATGCCAATTACCTGGAATGGTATGCCATTGATCTTCAGCTCTTTGTCAAGTGGATCCACTCCTGTGTAGAGTCGTTTGGCAATATCTGAACCAATGAAACAGACATTACGTTTGTGTTCAACATCACTAGCGTTTAAATAACGGCCTAGATCAACCTGTTGACTAGTGTCCAGGTAGAGCATATTTGCCGTTGCCCCTTGTATCACAATCTCTCGCATCTCCAGATCACGATATTTTATATTAAGCCGTATATCGGTTTGTGCGCCTACCTCTTCGAGCAATGGTGCCGATTCACGTAATGCTCGCATATCATCAAGAGTCAGATCTTTGTTGCGTTTGAGCGCCGCCAAGTATTGCTTGAAGTCGGTAATGAGGCCAAATTTATCGATTCCAAAAGTATTTGAGCCCATATCCGCGACTTTGGTTGTGACGTGTAGGTTTAGGCCGGCAATAAGTGACATTACAATTACGACCGCCACTACACCAATAATGACACCGATTAGGGTGAGAACTGAACGCAGTTTATGAGCGCGCAAAGAGCCTGCTGCCATGCGCACCGCTTCCCAAATCCTCATCGGAAACCTCTGGCTATAGAGTTTTGTCACAGTTGTAGTCGTTAACGTGAAACTTTCCGCCAAAGTTTCACTTTTCTTTGCGCAGACTAGTTTACCACAAGCCATTTTATACAGCGAGTTTCTAGCAACTTAACAGACAGCCTAAACGTTTTTTGCTAATGGCAGCGCTTGCGCCAACTCGCCCACTTTGGTAGTGTAATTAGCATAACGATCGGCCTGGAGGAAGCTAAACTATGTTCTGTCCAAATTGTGGAAAAGAGGTTGTTGGGGAGACCAATTTCTGCAGTAGTTGTGGTGCCAATGTCAGTTTAATCAAGCAGGCGATCGCGGGATTATTAAAACCGCTGCCACCCAAACAGTCACCCGAAAGAAAGCGGCAAAAGTTTAAAGGTGTAGGGTTTGTCATTATTGCAGTAGGTTTTCTTTACCTTATTACAATGATGATTGTCAGCGAGATCGTGCATAAATTTAATTGGGAAGCGGGCCGGTTATTAGAGGATCTAGCAATGTTCTTCTTCCTCTTCCTTACTGGAGGGATACTATTCTGGCTCTATGGGATCATAATGTACAAACCAGAGAAAGGCACTGTGCTAGTAGTTCCTACTGAGACTGAGCCAAAGAGCAAAGATAAACCACAAATAGTTGCCACCCCCAAATCGCCGTCCAATGCTGAAGCATTCCTTTTGCAACCACCCAGCGTAACTGAACATACTACTGCGCAACTGAAACCATCCCAGCCACAACCCGTGCGCTTGAAAGAAATGAAGTAATAAAGTAGATGAACAGCGATGATCTACCACCAGAATTTAACGACCAGCCAATCATCTTGCCGATTGAGGACACTATTGATCTACATACCTTTGCCCCCAAAGAGATCAAGGAGCTAGTCGAAGAATATCTCTATCAATGCTATCAGCACGGTTTTCCACAGGTGCGTATCATTCATGGCAAAGGTATAGGTGTGCAGCGTGAAATTGTACGTAGCCTGCTTGACAAAAGCCCCTATGTCGAATCTTTTACTGATGCTGGTCCAGAAGCGGGTGGTTGGGGAGCAACTATTGCAATCCTAAAAATAGATAAGGCTCAGTGAAACTACTATCTTTCAGGTAGTTGCTCACTGGTGATCAACTTATACCAGCAACCCTCAAGTGCCAACCCCTCGATCGTGCCACGTACTTCAACAGCCGCTGGGACAGTTAAAATATCAGGGGCGTGTGCTAATGATCTTAGTACCGCATGTGTTCCATTTGCAAAGACACGGCGAATCAATACCTGTTCATCGGTCTTGACAATGGCAATCTGACCATTACGTGGTGTACGTGTACGACGTACTGCCAACAGGTCACCGACGGTCACAATAACCAGTTCAGGTTCACGTATCAACTCAAGCACAACCCAGCCAGAAGGCTGGGCATTCAACCCAGTAATATCAGCAGGGATCTGTTCGGTACGCTCTTCAGGATCAAAATAGGAACGAGCGCCAAAGCTGGCACGATAGACTACCGCCGCCAAGCCAAAATCGGCTCGACAGGGCTGTAAACGTATGCCTTCAGTAAGGTAGGTGTCTGGCAACATCGCTATACGATATCCTGTAGATCCAGCAGACCTACCACACGTTGTTCCTGATCTAGCACTGGCAGCGCGTTTACATGCCGTTCACCCATTAGACTCTTGGCATCACGTACTAACATACCAACATAGACATGTAGCCCAGGACGTGTCATTAGATTACTTACAGGCAGATCGCCGATCTCGCCATTACGCTCCCAATGGCGGCGAAAATCACCGTCAGTAAAGACACCAAGCAACCGACCAGCCTCATCAACAACACAGGCTAAGCCAGCTCTTGCCCGTGTGATCGTTGTTACCGTAACACGTACATTTGCTGTAGCCACAACTGTTGGACAACGTGCCCCTGTACGCATTAACCCCTCTACACGACTCATCAAACGGCCTATGCTACCACCTGGGTGTAGACGTGCATAATCCTCCATAGTAAAACCACGTAGATCAAGCGCTGCCAGTGCCAATGCATCACCCATTGCCAGTAACGCAGTAGTTGAACTAGATGGTGCAAGCTGTAATGGACAGGCTTCCTCAAGTACGCCTAGCTCCAATACTAGATCAGAGCTATGACCCAGTGAAGAGTCCTGACGTGCCGTGATAGCAACACGGTACACCTCCCGACTACGCAGGTGTGGTAGTAGCCGAATCACTTCTTCGCTCTCACCAGAGTTAGAGAATATCAAGGCGATATCTCCTCTAGCGGCCATCCCTAAATCACCATGCATCGCTTCTGCAGGATGTAGAAAGAAGGCCGGTATTCCAGTTGAGGCAAAAGTTGCTGCTACCTTCTGTGCGATCAGTCCTGCTTTACCCACTCCTGAACAGATCACCTTGCCAGGGCTGCTAGCAAGGAGCAAAACTGCTTGTGCAAAGTTCTCATTAAGACGTTCTGAGACCTGTTGCAATGCGGCTGCTTCCAATTTCAATACACGTTTGCCCAATTCAATAATATTTAGTTTTCTGGGATCTTGTGTCATAACAAATGGCACATTATTATCGAGTCAAGGGAAAGTCAAGGAATCGGCTGCCAGATCGCAACAGATGCAGCTCTTGGGACATCATTACTACAAGGAAAAGATTATGAGACGAGAGACGGTACTGGTTACTGGCGGTGCTGGCTTTATCGGCAGCCATTTGGTGGAGCGTCTACTTAAAGAAGGCTATCATGTGCGTGTGCTTGATAACTTTAGCACAGGCCGACAGGCTAATCTTGCCCAAGTGCTTGATGAGATCGAGCTTTATGAAGCCGATTTACGTGATGATATAGCAGTAAAAGAAGCAGTCACAGGCAGTGTCTATATTCTACATCAAGCCGCACTTGGCTCTGTGCCACGTTCCATAGACGATCCACTCACTACACATGAATGTAATAGCACAGGCACGCTTAAACTACTACTTGCTGCACGACAGACAGGCGTACGCCGTGTCGTCTATGCATCAAGTTCTTCAGTCTATGGCAACACCCCTACATTACCCAAACATGAAATGATGTCGCCCACACCACTCTCGCCATATGCACTCTCAAAACTTACTGGAGAGATCTACTGTCAGCTTTTCACCTCAGTCTATCGGCTGGAGACGGTGAGTTTACGCTACTTCAACGTTTTTGGCCCACGTCAAGATAGCCACTCACAATATGCTGCAGTTATTCCACGTTTTATTGAGGCATTATTGTCAGATCGTCGCCCTCTTATCTACGGTGATGGCGAGCAGACACGCGATTTCACCTATATTGATAATGTTGTAGAGGCTAACTTGCTTGCGATGACAGCAAGCGGCGAGGTTGCTGGTGAAGTGCTCAATGTTGCTGGAGGTGAGAATCACACCGTCAATGAACTAGCGCGTACACTTAGTGAGGCGCTTAATATACCTCTGGCACTGGAATTCACCGACTCGCGCGCAGGTGATGTGCAGGATTCATACGCCGATATTTCGAAAGCAATAAGGCTACTTAATTATCGAGTCAATATTGGTTTCCAAGAAGGTATTGCACGCACTGCGAAATGGTTTCGAGAGCAACAGCAATAGACGATTAGATATCACATCCGTATGGCACGTAACTCCTGCAACTTGGCCTTTACCTTCTTCATATCCTCCCAAACCTCACGTTTACGCTCAGGCACACGCAGTAGGAAGGCAGGATGAAAAGTGGGCATTATTGGTATGCCATGGAAGTCTTGGAATTCGCCACGGACTTTAGTAATGCCTTCCTTGCTACGTAGCAATGAGAAGAGTGGAGTAGCGCCCAGCGCAACAATAACTTTTGGCTTTATAACTTCGATCTCACGGAAGAGGAAAGGCTCACAAGCTTCAATCTCATCCTTTTCTGGTTTACGATTACCGGGTGGTCGACACTTTACAACATTAGTTATATAGACATCCTCGCGCTTGAGGCCAATTGCTTCAATAATCTTATCAAGCAATTGACCAGCGCGCCCGACAAATGGGCGGCCAGTAGCGTCCTCGTCAGCACCAGGAGCTTCGCCAACAAACATCAGTTCGGCGTGTGGATTACCTTCGCCAAAGACAACATTAGTAGCATTGGGGCACAAACTGCTACAATTGCCGACTTCTCCACGAATCTCTGTAAGTGTTTCTGTATCTGCCTTTGTGCGTGCTGTTTCAGATGTCGGCTCATTCAGATCAAATAGTGATTGTTGATCGAGAGCCGCTTTTGAGGATGACGTCTTCTTTTTTGCCATAGTCTCATTGGTTGTTTCGGGAGCCTCTACAGTAGATTTAGGTATTTGTGAAGCTACTTTGTTGTATCCACCTAATTGTGTCAGCCCCATCTCACGATAAAACTGTAGATGTTCACGGACTGCGCTGAGCAATACCAAGTATTCAGCACGCTCACTCTCATTCTGTTTTGTCATCGCGTCCCATTTCTATTCCTGTTTCTATTTTCGTTTCTGCCAGTGAGCGGTCTAATTCCAGTACATATCTTACTGCCAATCGGTAGGCATCATAGTAATAAGCCTGGTTGACATTAGCACAAGTATCTTTCTCTGAATGTATGTAGGAGAATTGTTCTTGTGGCAGTCCATCCATAGTAAGGGCAGGGATCTGCTCGGCACGAAAAGGATTCGAGTCTGCACTTACGCCATGTAGTATATGATTATGCAAAGGGATCTTCTCGCGTGTTGCCACACTATGTAATAGTTCTGCCAACCTCTGATCGGAACCGTTCTCCCAAATATGTGCTTCACCAACCCCTAAACATTCAAGATTGAACATTGCCTTATGGCGTGCCTTTTCTGTAGTTGAGAGTGCTGCTACATAAGCACGCGAGCCAATTAGTCCTCTCTCTTCACTAGCAAATCCTATGAATACAATAGTGTGATTAGTTTGTAAGGAGCGTAGTGCTTGGTAGATGTTGGCGACTAATGTCGCACCGCTCCAATCATCAATAACGCCCTGTCCGACGCTGACATGGTCAATATGGGCACCTACAACGATTACATTATCAGTACGGCCAGACTTGCTAACATAGACATTAGCGGCTGGTGTAGGAGTTTGGGCAATCGCTTGACGGTGCACCTCCTCTTCAGTTGCGCCAGCTTGAATAAAGAGTTTAGCCATGGCTGTCTCACGTTCGCGGTTGTCAGATGGCACAGTACAGAGTTCAGACTGGATTTCTGCAGGCGTAGCAAGCGTGGGTTGAACAGTCTCTTTAGCTGCTTGCAATGCAGATTTTCCTGTCAGCGTATTGGCAAACAGCGCTAAGATTATTGCCAGGGTAGTAATAACAGCTCGAAGTTTATACATAAAAAGGATCGTAACGGAAAGATACACACTTTGACAACCACTCACAGAAGACAGGCTTATCCTTCGCAAGTCCAGGCTTGGAAACGTGCCCACCAGAGCCAATAGTCATCTATAATGCCTTCGCGTACCCACTCATCCCGGGTATAAGAAAGAGCCTCTATACAAGCCGCCAGCTTAGTTGCAGCCAGCGCAAGTTCCGGTGCCAAGGTGTCAGTACCAAACTCCTCTAGGAATGGCAAGACAAAAATTTTGTAATGGCTCTCAGGATCGTTACGTTGAAACATAACTGATCGTTAGCTGGGGAAAGGGTGATTGAGCCGAAACAATGGTGTATCCTGCTGCTCGATAACCGGCTTGACATATTGAAAGACAAGAACTTCACCAGCATCACCGGTCTCGATCGCAATAACTTCAGCATAATAGATTCCATCGCTATGCTGCACACGGATCAGATCGCCAATATCTGCCGAAGTCTGTTTATCGCTGGCATAGTATCCGGTTTGATTAAGGTTGGAATCGAGTGGCTCGTGCTTCATCTTATTTAGCGTCTTTGGCAATGCGGAAACCCAACCGCTCTTCAATGTAATTCTCGTGGTTCCAACCACGGTAACTGTTGGTCAGACCGCGTTGTGAAGATCGATAGTTGCCACCACGATAAATACGGCAATTTAGACAATTCTTGTCCAATTTGGCCTTCGAGCCTGGGTAGAGGCGGTATGTACTTGAAGTCCATTCAGTAACATTACCAGCTAAGCCGATATTACCAAATGGACCTTTATCGCCGGCTAACAGTTGACTATCTACAGGAATACTCTTACCGCCGCCAAACTCACCAGAGACAGTAAGTTTGGCATCAAAATTTGCTCCCCAAGGGTAGATACGTCCATCACTACCACGGGCGGCATATTCCCATTCCTCTTCTGTAGGCAGGCGATAGTGTTCCCCTTTTGTCTTCGAGAGCCAATCACAATAGGCCTGCACATCTTGCCAGCTTATATTAGTAACAGGAAAATTGTCTGTGCCAGGAGGATAGTTGACTCCATTCCAGCCTACCGGCGGCTTTGCGCTTTGAGCAATGACAAATTCACGATATTCTTTATTGGTAACCTCATAGCGACCCAAATAGAAGTTGGCTACCTTCACTTCATGAACAGGAGTCTCGTCAGGAGAGGCGCCTTCTTTGATACTGCGTCCCATCTGAAACTTTCCCGCTGGAATTAAGATCATCTCTCCTATAGGGGAAGTCGCTACCGGCTTAATCTCTACAGTTGGTGGTGCAGGCGGGGGATAGATCAAGGCTTGTCTTTTAAAGTACTGCCAGAGAATCAATGCGCCAAGAAAGATCACAAGTGCGGTAAAGGTTGAAAAAACGAAAAGGAATTTGTTTGATCTCAACAACCTATACAATATGCTTGGTTGTTCTTCTACAATCACGCTTTGCAGTGTGTCAACTTGATTTGCTAACAGTGGTTGTGTGTTGAGGTCATGCAGCGGCTCAGTGTAGGGCTCAGGGAGCGGTGAGATGCTATTAGTAGCACCGCCATTGCGGCCACTAGAAAGAGCTGGATCATAGAGTACATCAAATGGTTTAGGTAGTCGTGTCCTGGGCTCGCCCAACTCACCTGCGCTAATCTCAGGGATGCCTCGGGTGGCGAACTGATCACTGGGCTGAAATTGCTCAAACCGTGCTGGTTTAGGTGGCACAAAGGATGGCGAAGTAGCAGACGCGGCAATACCTGGCAACTTCGACTTAACAGTAAGTGCTTCTTCAAACTCTTTGGCCAATTCAAGCGCCGATTGTTGGCGATCTTCAGGCCGCTTTTCCAACGCACGCAACACAACGTGATCAATACTTTCTGAAATCTCCGGGCGAATTATGCGTAATGACTGGGGCCTTTCGCCAATATGTTTGAGGGCAACACTCACTGGTGTAGGGGCAATAAAAGGCAGTTGTCCAGTAAGTGCTTCATAGAGCACTACGCCTAGCGAATAGACATCGGAACGGTTATCGATCTCTGCTCCCTCACATAGTTCTGGAGACATATAACTATGTGTACCCATTACTAAGCCATGTGCAGTAAGAACACCGGCCTCGCTAAGCGCTTTCAATTTCGCAATACCAAAATCGAGCACCTTCACCAGTTCTTCACCGCTACTATCATAGAGCATAATATTTTCTGGCTTGATATCGCGGTGAATAATTCCTTGACGGTGTGCTGCCTCCAAGCCAGCACAGATCTGGCGCAGAATCTTGGCAAGTTCCTCGGCGGGGATATATTGGCGTTCGCTAATACGGTCACGTAGCGTCTGACCGTCTAGGTATTCCATGGCAATATAGACGATATTATCGCGGCTGCTGCCAAAGTCGATTACACTGATTGCATTGGGATGGTGTATACGTGCGGCGGCATGTGCGCCACGGCGGAAACGCTCGACTGCTGGTTGATCATTGACGAGGTGCGAATGTAGTACCTTAATTGCTACCGGTACATCCATTTGCATATGCGTAGCACGATACATCGTGCCTAACTCTCCCTCTTTAATCTTGCTGTCAATACGGTATTTTTCATTGATTACCGTGCCAACGACATCTAGCTCTTTCTTAGCAGCTAAAGGGGCAGTACCAGGACGAGAACGTTCCAAGAAGCTCTGGCCGGTGCGGATAAATTCTGATTCATCAGTTTGGCTGATAATACCAGCTTTCGCCTCATCAAGACGACGCAAGCCATCCATCAACAGTTCGGCCCAGGGTTTGAAGATTGTGCGGTTAGGTGCTGATACCCCAGCATCAATACGGAAAGCGCCTTCATTATATTTCAGCGCCTCGTAGATTGCATTGACACCAGAAAGCTCCCCTAGCCGAGCATCAAACACTTCACCATCTTGAAAATAGAAGATGGCATCGCCGACCGGATAATGGACCAGCAAGCGGGCCATATTGTGGCCGATACAATTAATCTGAATGATATCTGCTAAAGGAAGATCTTTAAGATCTCCAACTAACGCCATAGGCTCTTTGCTCTTGTATTTTGTTTGCGCTGGGGTTTAGATCCAGACGCAGTTAATATTAGTAGAACGGTATTGTAATTGACTGCCCAAGACCTTATTGCTGCCAAGCAACAATATAAAGCCCTGCCTAAGACTATTTGTTGTTTGCACCCTTATTAGAGAGCCTGTTACAGAGAAAGCTAGCAGAGTTCGCCGCTTGTGTCAATTATTACATTTAGGTAAGTTTTGAAACAATAACCGTTTGGCGGTAGTTCTGGTAAAATTGCCGAATCCCGCTACAGCGGCGTGCTAAAGCAGAGCTAGGAGGTATAGGATGTCTACTGTAACCCCAGAATTCAAACGCCAACTAGAGATTGCCTTCGCTACTCTACAAACAGGTCAAACCTTCACTTTCCGACGCACTTTCACGGATGGCGAAGTAGCAATCTTTTGCGGTATAACAGGTGATTACAATCCATATCATATTGATGATACTTTTGTCAGTGGGAGTTGGTATGGTCGCCGTATTATACCTGGGCTACTTACTGCCAGTATGATTACACATATCGGTGGACTACTAGGATTTCTTGCCGCCGATATGCACTTTCATTACATCGCGCCCGTTTATATTGGTGATACTGTTACCTGTACCGTCACAATCGTAGAGAAGGATGAAGCTAAACGTTTAGTACAAGCAACGGGGTTATGTGTTAATCAGCACGATAAAGAGGTACTGAAGGCCAGTTTCAGCGGTTTTCCCGCCTGTGTGCGGCTGGCCCAATAAAGGAGGATCGTTATGGTGGAAAAGCACACTGCAGCCTCACCGGAACAGCGCGAAAGTGTATTACCGCCATACGTTGAGACAGCCTCGCGAGCATCAAGGCACACCATTGTGATTGCTATCCTTGCCTTCACAATTCCTTTAGCTATCTATCTATTACGATTGGATCGCGTAGTTGGCCAATTCTCTGATGATGCTTGGTATGTATTGCTTGCCCAGGCACTTGCCAGTGGGCAGGGTTATACCCTGATCAACTCTCCATCGATAGGGATAACACCTATCTATCCACCCGCTTTTCCTATCCTACTTTCCTTGGCTTATCGGTTAATGCCTGAGTTTCCAAATAATATCTGGTTACTAAAATCGATTTCGATTATTGCAATGTTGGCAAGCGGTATCTTCACTTATCACTATCTTAATCGTTATCGCGAGCTTCCCCGTGTATTGTCACTAGCAGCCGCGCTTGCAGTAGTGCTCTGTCCTGCTTTTGTCTTTCTTGCCACTTCCACAGTGATGTCAGAATGTGTCTTTACGCTCGGTCAGCTTATCACAGTATTAACCATTGAACGTAGCTTACGCATACCATCTAGGCGTGGTTGGCTCTATCTATTAGCTGGCGCACTACTCGCCGCCTTCAGCTTTCTAACACGTTCAATGGCTGTAGTACTAATATTGGCAATTATGATTTACCTACTTAAAGAAAGACAACTAGGTCGAACACTACTTTTCACAGCCGTAGTTGCATTGTTAACCGGCCCTTGGCTACTCTATGCACGATTGCATGAGCCTACTCAAGAGCAGCGTCAAGAGCAGAATAACTATATTGTACAAAGTTACCGCGAGCAATTTTGGATGCGGTTTGCTGGTGTTCCTGTTTCAGGCACTATCACAGCCCAAGAGTTACCAGCACGTGTATGGCAGAACCTGACCAATATTTTTGCACGCAATATTGGCGGTATTATCGTTCCCTCACTCTATCGCGACCTACCAGAGAGCGGACAGGAAGTATCTGGGATGGAAGATATGGGTTTGACAGTAGGGAGCAAGGTGATTTCACTGGTACTTAGTATAATAATTGTCATAGGTTTTGTCTTAACGGTGGGCAAGCAGATTACGCTGGCAGAGCTGTTGACACTCTTCACATTAATTATGGTCAGTGTTTGGCCCTGGTGGCCATTACGTTTTGTGTTGCCACTTGCTCCTTTTCTTCTCTTCTATCTACTGATGGGCTTGCGCGCCATTGTGCGTTTAGGATTAGGTAGGCGTAAACATATAGTTTATGACCAGTGGTTTGCGCCGCGCATCTTGATAGGTTGTGTGATAGCACTGAGCCTATATGACCATACAGGCTATCTGATGGCTCTGCATGGCTATATGGAAGTAGCGCCGCCTTGGGTAAGTATCTTCAAGGAGAATGAGGTAATGTTGCAGTGGGCAGATCAACGACTACTGAAAAACTTTGCTGTTGCCGCACAAAATCCTGCCCTTGTTTATTTATACACTGGTCATAAGACAATTGCTTGCGATGACCCGGTGGGCAATTGGGAGAATTGGAAACGGCTAGGAGTACGTTATATTGTGCGTACGTCTATCTATGCGTTGATTGATGACGATTCTGCGCGATTAGTGATTTATCGCTCTCCTACATTGAATCTACGTGTGGTAGATCTAGGGCCGCCAGCAACGCGCCCGTCTATCAGTATGATGCGATAGATGCTAATCAAACTATACTAGTGACACTATGGTAAGTTTCTGAATTAGAAAAACCGAGGTGGTGAAACTATGTTTGATACTGAATGGGGACAGCTCTTTTCTAACCAACTGGTTTTTCCTATACAACTAGATGCTGCTATGCGCGCACAAGCACGCACCATTATCGAGTGGCGAGGAATCCCTTTAGCTATTCCCTACAGATTTGACATGGTTGCTGAGCAACGCCAGGTAAAGATCGTCAAGCATTGGCGAGAAGGGAACAACTTCTTTCTCAAACTGGTGCATCCAGATAAAGGGACAACGATAGACTATGCAATCCGATATCTCTTCAATCCCGTCAGCACTGATCTTACAGACTGCAAACATACTTGGGTATTTCTTGAGATCGGACCAAACTGTCCAACTGCAGGTCAATCGATACCAGTTTGGGTTGTTGTACAGGTAGTAGATAAAAGCACATTGCTTACACTCAGTATCCCACAATTGGAAACGCAGCAGTCTCTGATCAAGCAGATTGTTGAAGAGCGACTAACCATATCAGCACAGGCAATTGTTGCTACCTTTGGTGAGATGCTTGATTGGTGCAATCCTGATTATGGTGATCCAGGCAACCTACACTTAGTCTGTAGACGTTGTCTCAGACTGGTAAAAGAAGCAGGCGAGTGTATTGCTTGTCAGTCAATTCGGCAAATGACCCATAAAACCTTCTCTTTGAGTCCTTGGGGATGGGGAAGAATATTGGAACAATTGCATCAAGGCAGACTCTTTCACATCTATTTAGCAGAATTGGAAGGAGAGCAGGTCTGTCTCAAAACACCGGCGCCAAGTTGTCAAGAAGAGGCTTTTTATCGTTCTGAATTTAATCTATGGCGAGGCTCAGAGCTTTTCTATTCAGGCAGTGTCTACCGCGTGAATAAGGGAGAGAAGAAAATTACTTCGGAAACCTATCTACAATTACTCACTGGTATTCTTATTTCTGAGGCTCAAATAATCAGATGGACAGCAGGAAGCTGGAACCATTCTGTGATTGGTCAAGGAAGTTGGGATGGTGTTTTAGCAAGCAGCAAGAGACCAGAGGAGACTATTTTTGGTAATAGATTTTTACCAGTGCTGATAATGCCCTATCACAATGCGATACCTTTGTCTGGCTTCTCCCAACAGGAAAAAAGAGTGATCTTTCCTAAAATGTTGCCAGCCCTCTGGAATGCTTTATGTAAGATGTACCATGGTGATCTATCAGAAAGCAATCTGCTGATTCATCGTGATTACGCTAAGTTTTCAATCATAGATCCAGGTGTAATTCTTTCCAGTCGCCGTAGCAATGGAACAGACTCTTCAGATGTACAGAGTGAAGACTATCAGGCATTCTTTACTACCAATGCCGCGAACTATCCCTTGCTACCACCCTATGAGGATGCGCTCATAGAGGCTACCTTACCTGAGGACATGCCAAGAGACTTATTGACTTACCTACAAGCATCTTTCTACCGTGATCCACACACTCTGTTAGAGGAACATCCAGATCTGTTAAGAAATATTGCTTCCTCAAGCGAGTACAATAAGCTACAGGGGTATCTGCGCGATTATCGTGATCGACAAGGGTCTGAATATTCAGCGATCTTCAGCCTACTTTCACGTACACACAATACCGCACGGCCAAATACTGAAGCTAGACTGGCACCATTTCCCTCCGATATGCTTGCCATTGGGCTTATCTATTACCAGATTCTTACTGGCGAAAACTTTTTTGCTGGTTCAAAACAATTGTTGGATGGCCCAGTTTGGCAAGGCGATTGGCCTAGGTATGGTCGTCTATGGGAAGGAAACGAAACCTTTGCCAAGTTCAAACGTGTACAACAGGAATTACAAGCTGGGTTTATTGAAAGAAAGTTGGCACATGCTAACCTTAGTAACAAAGAGCAGAAGATTATCAATGCACTAATTAATCTACAGGTGTCGAGCCTTACCGCACTGATGCAACTACTCGAAGCTTGAACTAAGGAGTTGGAATGGAACTGTTACAATACTTACAAAGAATGTTTACTTATAATCATTGGGCCAATCGTGAATCCCTGGCATCTCTACAAACAGCAGGTACAAATGGCTCACCACAGGCATGCCAGTTAATGGCACATGTGATCGCAGCAGAATGGCTATGGCTGATGCGGTTAAGATCGGTGCAAACAACTATGGCGGTATGGCCAAATCTCTCTATGCAAGAGTGTGGAAAAGAGATCAATGCACTAGTTGCTCACTGGAGCGATTATCTACATAGCCTCACACCTAGACAATTGCTTCAAGAGATTGCCTATACCAACAGCAAAGGTGAATCCTGGCACAATACGATTCAGGATATCTTAACGCATGTACTTATGCATTCCTCTTATCATCGTGGACAACTAGCGATACAACTGCGTGCAACAGATCAGTCACCTGCTTATACAGACTTTATACACTGTGTGCGTCAAGGCTTTATTGAATGATCTGATCGTAAAAAGAAAGATCGCGCTAATGCATCGGCAAATTCACCAGCGCTGGAAAAACGATCCTCACGTCGCCTCGCCATAGCTCGTTGCAGCACACTATCAGCAGCAGCAGGAATATTGGCATTAAGACTACGCAAGCTAGGTGGTGGGCCTACCGCAATACGCACAATCATATCTTTGGGAGGGAGATTGTCATAAGGATGACGGCCAGCAAGTATCTCAAAGACAGTGAGGCCAAAACCATATATGTCTGTGTAATTATCTGGCGGGCTATCTCTGGTCACCTGTTCCGGCGCCATATAACGCGGATTGCCTACCGGTGGACGCATATTGAAACCTATTAGCGTTGTATGATTGCTCTGATCTAGCAGGATCTTCCAGGGTTTGATATCAGTATGAATGACTCCTAGAGAATGAGCGTGATCGAGTGCAGCAGCAATCTGTTTAATGATCGCAAGCGCACGAATAGGAGTAAAAGCGCCTTGCTCAGCGATTATCAGTTTAAGAGAACGGCCTTCGAGAAACTGCATCGCACAGAAATGCCGTTCACCAACCTGTCCTAGTTGATAAATCTGTATTATGTTAGGGTGATTGAGACGGGCAGTACGTAGGGTCTCTTGACGAAACCAATCAATAGTACGTTCATCGCCACTGACAACTTTCAATACCACACGACGATTGCCTAGATCCAATTGCTCAGCATCATAAAAGGCAGCTACTGATGATTGGCAGATCAGTGCACGCAGACGATAATTACCTAGAATAGCTGCAACACCATCAACTGCTGGTCGGTTCGTGAGTGAATCATTATCAGTTATCATAATAGCCGCTTAACGAAAGTGAAAACATTTCAAGTAATACAGTAATAATGATAGCACCGGGCCTAGCTTGTGGGCAGAGATTGTTGCCGACAAGCGCTAAGTTGATTTACTCTCTTCAAAAGTCGCCTCTGGTGCGACAGTAGAGTGTGGCTGCTGATACATTCGTGAAGTCTTCACTAATGCTACACCTACTAGAATAATCACCATTGATGTTGCGATCTGCCAATCGAGTCGTTCATGTAACCATAGCCAGCCAAGCAAGACTGCAATAACCGGATTAATATAGGCATAGGTGGAAACTTTTGCCGCGGGTAGCTTCTGCAAAGCATACATATAGGAACCATAGCCAATAATAGAACCAAAGATTACCAGATAGATGTAAGCAATAGCAGATTCAAAATGGAGATGGAATTTTGCCCATTCGCCGCTTAGTGAGCCATAAACTGTCAGCACTAGACCGCCTAGTAGCATCTGCGCCGCTGCTCCTACTAGTGAATGGACTTTAACAGGGTAGCGTTTGGAATAGAGCGAGCCAGCACACCAAGCCATGCAGCCAAACTGTAGCGCAATTGCACCAAAGAGGAAACCAGTTCCCAATTTGGGGCTATTAACATTGGGTGTGACCAACAATAATAGCCCCACAAATCCCAGCGCAATCCCTAAGAGACCACGCATGCCTAAGCGTAGACCACTGCTACGCGCCTCCATCCACGCCATCCAGAATGGTGCCGTAGCAACTAAGAGCGCCATCATACCACTCGGTATATGCTTGGCTGACCAGACCAATACAGTATTGCCACAAGTAATCAATAATGTGCCCACCAAGCCCAAATGTAACCATTCTCTTCCTTGTGGCCAAACTAACCCACGTGCACGACATAGTAGTAGTAGAATAGCGCCTGCTAATGCAAAACGACTACCGGAAAAGAGAGCTACTGGCAGTGTCTTTGCTCCTATAGAGATAGCTAGGTAGGTTGTTCCCCAGAAGAAACAGACTGCGCCCCAGGCTAGATAAGCTCGTATTTTTTCTGCTTCCCGCATATTCTATACAAAGCATTTTAGACTAGACCAACACGATCAAATAGGCAATCTTCCTGCTTTGCCGGGATCTATCTGCGACTATGGTTTAATAATTATCAGGGAAGACAGAGATTAGATAGAGTACAATCTGATCAACAACAGTAATCGGTTGATTGCTGAATAGTGTGGTGTCTACTCGATTCAAGCGCTCTTACGTTGAAAATTGAGTATCGCATCAACCTCGCAAGAGAGCGATGCAATCATAGGAAACTTCTTCTTGTAATCCTGCCAAGAGGCACGTTGCACGAAACGGCTACGAGTAATATCAAGTTCGAGCGAGAGTCGTTCTATCGCGCGTAATGGCAAGGTGATCTGGCGTGTTGCTGCTACTTGCCCTAGTATTGGCTTCCATCCTAGATCAGAAGGCAGTCCAATGAAATTTATCTCACTTGATAAACGTGCCAACTCGTCATTCTCAAAGCTAATGGTCCAAGTATGATTAACTCGCATAATTTTTATCTTCGTAATCCTTTTATGAAAGTCGGCAGCGAAAAATAACTATACCACCTGCAAAGGCAGTGTGTGGTGGTAGTGTTTCAAGAAAGGATCCATTTCGAGGCGGGGGAGATGGTAGCAGAAAATCTCTCCTTGGCAAAGCGAAAATTGCGCACTAGACCGAGACTGTTTCCGCCTCTGAGGCATAGACTCGTGCTAGCGCACTTTGCGGTTGTGGCGGTTGTGTGCTACGACTTACTAGCGCCATTTCTGCAGCCGCTTCTACTTCTTCAATAACACGCTGCTCAATTGCTGCTAGTACTGCGCGATTGCTCTCACGGTATTGTAGATCAGGATCTAACTGAGCACCGCCTGCGAGGTCACGATTACTCTCAATTAGGTAGGTCTCATAACAACCAATTGGATCACGTTTACCCCAGTATTGGAATAGTTCGGCTGCTAGTACCTGACGAGCTTCTACTTCATCATGCGTGGCATGACCACCCATTCGAAAAGTCTCTGCGACAAGTAATGCTGGCCCTTTGCCATTACGCACCTGCTCTATGGCTAAGCGTGTTGTTGCATAGGCATCAAGGACATTATTGCCATCGAAGACAGCCCCCCCAATACCATAACTTGCTGGCCATTCGGCAAAGTTGCCACGATGATGCTGTGTGAGCTGAGTGCCTAGCGCCACCTGATTGTTCTGAATTACGAAGATTATCGGTAGTCGTTTTACGGCAGCAAAATTAAGGGATTCATGGAAGACACCAGTCTTAGTAGTGCCATCACCTATCCAGGTGAGCACCACACGTGGTTCACGTCGCAACTTAAAGCTAAGCGCAAGCCCTACACACACGGCAGGTATGTTGCCTAGATGGCTGATAGGAATAAGCGCGCCATCTAATAGATTGCCTACATGCACATCACGACCACGCGTTGGCGAATCATCGGTGGCCAAGTAGCCACGCAGCATATCAGTAACACTCATGCCCATTTCATGACAGGCACCCGCATTACGTATCATAGGTGCGACAATATCAACCGGATAACCATCAGGACGACGCCGTCGATCCAATGCATGTACATTACCAATTGTAACTGCCTCCTCGCCTGTACCTAGCCAAGCTTTTGAGATAACACCAAGTTTAACCCAGCGTTTAAGCGCGATATCATGCAGTCGGTTACGTACTAACCCTTGATAGAGTGCTAGCAGTGTGGCGGTATCTAAACTCTCAATAATTGCGTAACGCGCATTATCAGCTAGCAGTGTTGCTTGGTAGGCTTGCATCACGGCTTGGTCAGGATGCCAATCAACATATTCAGGTGGATCATAGGCAGGATATCGCTTCATGGTAATCTCCCTACTGGTTGTACAAGAAGTAAGAATTGTACGGGAAAAGCCTGCTTATCGACAAGGGCGATAGGGGGGTGGTTTTGTAATAACATTGTATTAAGCGGCCAGAGCGCGATATACTGGCATTCTAGCGGTAACATTGGTGATAGGCTTTGAGGAGGAGCTATGTCCGCATACGTTGAGGAAATATTGAGTTGGTATGAGTCTGATGGTCCCGGCGTAAAGGCAAACCTCTACCGCATCCTCATGTCAGGCGCATTGGCTGGCACAGGCAAACTGATCATCTTACCTGTTGATCAAGGTTTTGAGCATGGACCAGCACGCAGTTTTGCCGTTAATGCGGCTGCATATTCGCCTTACTATCATTTTGAACTAGCCATTGAGGGTGGGTTCAATGCCTATGCTGCTCCACTCGGTTTTATTGAAGCAGGGGCAGCACGTTATGCTGGTCGAGTTCCGCTTATTCTCAAGATCAACAATAGCGATACAATGCTACGTACAGAAGAGCCCTGTCCTGCCATTACTGGCTCGGTTCGCGAAGCATTACGATTGGGTTGTAGTGGGATAGGTTTTACTATCTATCCAGGTTCGAATCTGCGCAATGCAATGTACGAACAGATCCGTGCAATTGCTGAAGAGGCAAAAGCTGCTGGACTAGTTGTTGCGATCTGGTCCTATCCACGTGGCGCTGGTATTAGTAAGGCAGGCGAGACAGCACTAGATACGGTTGCTTATGCTGCTCATGTAGCTTGTCTATTGGGTGCACATCTAGTGAAAGTTAAGCCGCCCAGTGCCTACATAGAGCAATTAGAGGCGAAGAAGGTTTATGAAGCTCAGAAGGTGCCTACAGAGAACTTTGCTGAACGTGTACGTCATGTTGTACAAGCTGCCTTCGATGGCCGCCGTATAATACTCTTTTCTGGTGGGGAAACAAAGTCGCGTGAACAGTTATTTGAAGAGGCACGCGCGATCAAAGCAGGCGGAGGCTTTGGTTCGATCATAGGCCGTAATGTTTTTCAGCGGCCCAAGGTGGAGGCACTAGCAATGCTGCGCGAGATCATAGAGATTTATCGCAGCTAAGCAGACTAGACAGATACTATGAGTGAGCGACAAACCGGTTTCATCTTTGATTTCCAAACTGGCCGGCTAGGCGATGTCGCCAATAAGCAGGTCGAATGGGCTAAGCGTGTTTTTGCTGAACCTATACAGATTTCTGGTACCACAAATCTCTTGGCACTAGAGAACAGTCAGATCGAATCTAGTACCGAGACGATGCTCTATACAAATCTACAGAGCCGCGACAGCGAACTAGGTGTACAACTGCTTGAGAGACGCAAAGCCGATCTACGTCAAGCGATCGAAATGATACGCCAAGGTATATCCAAGCGTGAGCGCAGTCTGGCACTATTACGTACACGTAGAGAGGCACTCGATAAGATCAATGCTAGCGAGCCCAATCCACAACTACGCTATTCACGCCAAGTCTTCGATGATCTAGATGGACAGGTGGCTGTCGATGTGCGTGAACTCGCTTTCTTGCGTCAGCGTATCGTTGCTATCAGCGCACTCGATTATGTGTTACTAGCTTTTGATGAGAATGGGCGTAGTTCACGTACCTACGAACAGTTGATGCGTTTAGTAGGACAGAGCTTTCGTGGTCAGGCACGCTTGCGTGCCTTTACTGGTGGCTTTCGTGATTCATTAGCATTACGAGTGCCTAAGCTAAATCCATATGCGCATGGTAAGGGTTTTGAAGGTCTACTACTATTATGTGCGCCAGAGACTTCGCCAATTGTGATCGATCAATGTACAGCTACTTACCTGCGCCATTTTCTAGAAACAATCAATCTACTGGCACGACTCTCCGCTGATTATATCTGTGAACAAGAGACACTCTCAATAGAAGATTGGTTTCCTCTCTTTGCCTTGCTGCGTGCGATTGTAGAATTTTTCCATTTCTGCAACTTTGAATTACCTTATTTCTATACTGACTTAGCTGTGGATAGTGAAGATGCCCATTTAATCTGGGCTTTCAATCATGAAACACAGGCCTGGGAGCCGGCTCCTGAACAGGTAGGTACCAGCCGCCACCTCAAGCGTGTAAGCACAGAGATCGCATTACTAATCACTGAACATGGTCAATTGCTCAAATGTTTTAGTTTAGAGGAACTAAACCGTGTGCTACGACGCGACGTGCCACCTACTTATGGCTCAACCTCACCATTGCCACAGTTTTCTCCTTATTACAGTTGTGGACTTTCAGAATTCGATATTAATCCAACCAATCAGCAGATCAAGTTCTATAGTGCAATTGCCTCTATTGGTACAATCCTAGAGCAACTCACTGCTGGTCAAGAGAGCTGTGCAGCGATTGCCAGTAGTGTATTGGGTGGCCCACTGGAGACGCTGATCGGATTGGCCGAATTTGATCCACGCGCCTTTGGTATTGCTGGCCAAGCACATCCGCTCAATGGACTAGAGCGCTTCCGACTACTATCAACATTTTGGCAGAAGACTGGGCGTCGGCGCTCCTTCTACATGTTAGGCGATAGCTATGTCAAGAAGATTACTAAAGGATTTGAGGCAATTGGTGCGCCTAGCCCGGTACATACCACTTTTCTCACGGGTTTTCTCAATCCTACAATTGCCAGTGTAGCTTCTACACGTGGCGAGCAGCTAGCAGATCCTTTCAGTTCGTTAATCATTGCTGATCAGATGCGATTGGTCGAGATGCTCAATTTCACTTGGGAGATAGCGGCGGATTTTCTCGACAAACTTAAAGATGTTCATTCTCAAGGTAAACTTAAACGTATTGTTGAATCACTACCACAATTTAGCACTGAGAAGATCAATGAACTACTGCGGCGTTTTAATCCCAAATGGCTACAGTCAACCCATTGGGTCTGGTCATTATTAAGAAGCAGTGCCCCCACACTATGGGACTTCTGGGGCAAAGTTGGTGAGCGTAAGCCTTGGGACCATCTGCTTAGTTTGCCACCATTACATAGCCTGGCATTAATGTTACGACTCTTTTGTGAGACAGTAAGGCTGGTACTGCTTATAGAGGCTAGCGGCGCCGGTATTGGCGAACGGCTTGTAACAGATGCGGAAACCGCGGGCCAAACCATTGTGCATGGTGTGCATAGTTATCTGGAAGGAGCGGCCATACCTACCGTGCTCTCCGATGCACTTAACTACTATTTCGATACCGATATACGCCACGATATTTGGCTCTCTTTCACAAGTAGCTGTCAGATTCATTTACGCCAGTTGGTAGAAGATCTCACGGCAATGGGTGCTAGTGAACAGCATATTAAAGGGTTGATGTGTGTAGTGCGTCAACTGGATCTACTTTATCCAAGCAACTCATTAGCAGCACCACCAGCAACCAGTGAACTGGTAAATGTGCCGCCTGTGATCAGGACACCCTATGCGATCAGTCCAATCACAGAAGCAAGCGCAGAACTCTTTTCGCGAATCTACTTCGAATTGATCGCATTACCGGAAGGCGAGAGCGTAATCTTTCTAAAACTACTCTCTATGCTTGCGCGTCGCGAAACACAGGAGTTTATTTATGGCGCTGATCGTATACATGCGCTGATCAAGTTGCTACTACCACAACAGCAACAGCGTATACTACTCTTCACATTGCCTAAGACAACACAGACTTTCTTCCGATTCCTACAATCGATCGAGGAGGAAGATACTTTTGACAGTGAGTCGCTGGCATCACTAAAGGGCAGTGCAATAGATTATTTTGAGCAGCTTGACTCCTTTGCACAGACTCTTAACACACTGACTGGCTACTTGCCTTATATCTTGCCTGCCGATCGCAAGATAGTTGAGGATTTTATACAAACAACGGCGCCTGCTAATCGTGATCTACCTTTTCTAATGTTCTTTGCTTGTGATCAATTGATGATGGATATCTGTGCCAATAGTGCAGATCGACCATATCAGGTAGAAGCAGCTACTGCCAAGATACGTTCCTACTTACGTGAGCAGATGGGCGCTCAATTTGAAGAACCTTCGATCGAGATCTTTCCTATAGGAGGCGGACGTATCTCATGTCGTGATAGTAGATTTTTCCTCACTGGGCATAACCAATCCTTCGAGTTGGCATTTTCTGAACCCGATCAGCCAATGTCAAATTATCTGCTTTCCAAAGTCGCTTCAATTAAATTCAGCTTTGCCACACAAATGCTACGTAGCGAGTTTGCCAATTTCCATTTTGTTGTTCAAGTGTGAAACAGATTGGTAAAAGGCTAGACTTCCTCGTGCTCTTCGCTAAGCTTGAGGCGAGCCTTAAGATTATAGACATTATGATAGAGTTCCAAGATATCACAGCCATCACCATTAGTGCGTGCGCCTTCACGTAAGGAGACGATAAGCGGATGCATGAATTTATTGACTAGTGAGCCGAGTAGATGCTGTTTGATAGCCTCTTCCTGTTCTGGGCTTAGTGGTCCTAGTTTAGCGCGACTACGTGTGTATTCGGCTAGCGCAAGTTCGGTAAGATGTTCCTTAAGCGCAGCGATTGTGGGGCCTAGTTCAATTATGCCAATCTTCTCAAAAAAAGCATCTACCTCTCGTTCGATAATCGACTCAGCTTTGCTTGCCTCACGCTGGCGTAGTCGTAGATTGGTACTTACAACTTTCTCTAGATCGTCAATATCAAAAAGAAATATATTATCCAATCCACTTACAGCTGGATCAACATTGCGTGGTACAGAGATATCAATAAAAAATATAGGTCGGTTGCGCCGCGCTTCTAGCGCCCGTTTGCAATCTTCCATAGTAACAACATAATCGGTTGCCCCGGTTGAGCAGAGAACAATATCGGCTTGTGCTAGATGAGTGGATAGTTCGCCAAACTCTACTGCCTCACCTTGTAGTTGTGTAGCCAACTCTTGTGCTCGATCATAAGTACGGTTACAGACTAGGAAGTGCTTTACACCTTCACGTAACAAATATTGGGCAGCCAGTTCTATCATCTCACCCGCGCCAACAAGTAATACAGCTTTGCCAGCAAGGTTATCAAAGATCTTCTTGGCAAGATCAACTGCCACAGAACTGATAGAGGTAGACATCACACCAATTTCAGTCTCTGAACGCACACGTTTCGCAACACTGAAAGTACGTGCCATTAACTGGTTGAGAATACGTCCAATTGTCCCTACCTCGGCAGCCTTGCTATAGGCAGTTTTTACTTGGCCTAGTACTTGAGATTCACCTACTACCATAGAATCTAAACTAGCCGCGACACGGAAGAGATGACGCACTGCAGTACGCTCACTATGGCCATAAAGATGATGGTTATGTAGGGAAGTAGGCAGGTGATGGAATTCATGTAGAAAATGGCGTACACGCTCAAGTCCTGCCTCTGCCTCAAACGAACAGTAGCCCAGGATCTCTACACGATTACAGGTCGAGATAATGAGTGCTTCACTAAGACCACGGTCACTGACTAGTGTACGTAGCGCTGGTTCCAGGGCACTCTCGCTAAAAGCGAGTCGTTCGCGTACTTCAACAGGCGCAGTCTTATGATTGAGCCCAACCAAGATTATGCTCATGACTAACTCATCTCGAAAACGTGGAAGCCACCTAAATATTTGAGTCCAACCAGACTGAAAAGTACAAAGACAAATCCTATGATCGCCACGATAGCAGCACGTCGGCCACGCCATCCTGCCGTTACACGGTAATGGATCATAAAGAGGTAGATTAGCCAAGTAAGCAGGGAGACAATCTCAATAGGATCACCATGCCAGTATAGACCATCATGCCGGCCAGACCACATAATTCCTGTTACCATTCCAAATGTAAGCAGCACAAAGCCTATACTAGTAGACTTATAACTGATATCATCGCAGGTATCGAGGGCAGGTAGACGGAAAAACATCGAGCCAAAACGTTTTAATTTTAGCTCTCGCTCCTGCAGTATATACATCACACCGGCGAGGAAGGTTACAAAGAAGGCAGCATAGGCGAACAGTACCAGACTAGTATGTATAGGAAAGAGTATTGTATGGCCAAAAGCTCTAAAATTTATCGGAGTACTAGCCGGCGATGGTAGCCACAATGCTACTAGCATAAAGAGCACTGCCACGGGAATTATATAACCGACCAGTATGCGGTTACGGTTCCAGAAACTAGAGATTATGTAATATCCCGCGATCGCCCAACTAAGAAATGAGAAGACTTCCTGCGGTATCACTAGTGGCCAGCGTGCCACTTCCAAACCCCGTAACACAATCGCCAATGTATGTATGGTAAAGCCACACAGAGTGGCGCCCATTGTCAAATGGAAAGGCAATCGCTGCCGCTGCAGCAGTGTCAATATGGTTTGGACCAGACTGACTAGATAGAACGCCAATGAGAGTATTAATAGCGTTTTCATAACTACTATGGCAGATGACTAAAGATCGATGACAAGTGACAAGCTACTAACAGCCAGTTCCTGCCACTTGTCATTAAAGTTCACCCTTCATAGGCGGCTGCAATATAGCAACCACGTGCTGTTGCTGTAAGGGGCTCTTCAGCCATACGTATTTCAGAGATCTTAATGGGAAAATCATTCTGCTTAAAGATCCGCTCAAAACGTTCTAGAAATCCCCTTGGCTTGGCTGTGCCACCAGAGAGCACGATCGGGATGGGACGATCGAGCTTAGGCAAATTGCGTGACTCAGTGATCTCAGTACGCATAGATTCGACCAGCGTCAGGATAATCTCATCATAGTAGATGTGCATAGCACCTTCATACTTGTCCTTGGGCTGGCGTGAGAGGTCTAGCCCCTCTTCCTTAATCACACGTATACGTGTAGGCACTTCATTGGTGACGGCGGCGACCGAATTATCTATATAATCACCTGCCTTAGAGATACTAAAGGAGAAGACTGGTACAGACATAAAAGCAAGGCAGACATTACACATACCACCACCACAGCTAATACCAATACCAGTAAAACTATCCTTCTCCAGTTCTGCAAACACTACTGCCAGTCCCTCATTTACACTCTTAGCAGTATAACCAAGTGACTGTAGATAATTCTTGAGCATACCCTCATGATAGACGAGGTTGGCTTCACCGCCGCGTGGGGCGCCGGGTACCGAGAAGCACAATACCTCATGTCGTTTAGTCTTTTTTATCAATAGCTCTATGATTGACTGTATGACGTTCCAGCCATTCGCCTCATTAGGATTGAGCAGACCATTGTACATAGGTCGGCGGGCTTCCACATTGAAGGAATTAGCAAACTTCTCCGACTCATTACCAAAAACCAGCAGCTCCTTACCACCATTGAGCTGATAATTGATCTTGTTTTGCCTTAGGATATTCTCAGTAAATTTGGAGTATGGCACGCTGACGAAGGCGTTCAATTGTGTCTGTGTCTTGACCTGATTGAAAGACCCACTCGCCAATACTATACGGCTCGTGCCTACGTCCAGGCCCAGGCACGACGACTCCTCTCTCTCTTTTCCCCCCTGGTCGTGCGTTTCCACAGTGGGCTTATTGTCCATGTTTCCTCCCGAAAGGTTATGGTTTGATGATAAGCAAAAGGTTGAAGGGGTATGCAGTACCTGAACTAGGTTACGGCCGGCACGGAAATAGATCAAACGTCCACGTGTCGGCAAGGGTAGATCCCCAGCTACCCCGTAGCAGAATCTAGGATAAGGGCGAAAATGCCCAAATCCACGTACTTTCACAGACTCGCCGGCAGCTAGCGCGCGTTTAAGCACCTTTAGCGTTCCACGTACACCACGACCAACAGCCCGCTTGCTCAGGCCTGTGCGCATTGCCACTTCTGTTATTAGATCATTCTTTGTCATTCAAACAGATTAGCTTATCATAACTATGCGCAAGGACTGAAAAGGTTTTTTCTTACACCTCAATTAACCAGCCTCTTAGGCAGTAAGGGCTCGTCGGAAGGCTCAGAAGATGTTCCCTGGCCAGTTGCCTTGGCCTCTTCGCGCATCTCGCGTAACCAGCGCCGATAGAGTGTAAAGTCATTCTGTAGATTGCGGCGTAGCGTATCTAAGCCGAGATTGAGATCGGCAGCACGTGCTCGCAAACGCGCTTCCGCAAGCTCTATACCAGGCCAAGGCTCTCCCCCAATCGCATTGATAAAAGCGCGATCGTACTTAAAGCCGAACTCCACAATGCTTGGGGGCGGTTGTAGATATTTATCTTTCAAGCCCAAGAGCGCAAAAGGGAAGCCCTTAGCCCAATCTAAGTGAAAGCCAATCAGATAATCGGTAGGATTGATCGACACCAGCCCGTGTGGAACACAATTGATATCGGCAATACCATACTTGCTGCGTAGCACTTCGGTAAGCATCTTACCAGCATAAAGCTGCGCCTCATTAATATCATCAGGGTTGAATCTAACATCAGCAGACCACTTTCCTTCAAACGCCACCCCTAAGAAGCTATGGTTAAGGTTTATATAGACAGCCTGTTGGTCGCCCCAGATTGAGTTGCCAGAGTGGTTAGCATAATGATCATCGGAGACTACACGATAGATACGCCCAAAACGATCTATCAGATAGTTGTAGAGCTTCTCCTGACGCACATATCTTAGCAACTGCTCAGTATTGCCTTTAAGCTGCTGATTGAAGCGTGGCGAAAAAGGCGATAGATCACTTTGTGTAACATGGTAAAGGATACCTATGGGCTTACTGCTTAACTCTGGATAGTAACTAGAATACTGAGGTTGAAAGGGGAGAGTAGTGCTCTGTTTAGGCGGTTTGCGTCGCAAGGTATAGAAACTACGTGGCTCACTAGCAACCTCATATTCAGTAAGAATACGTGTGCCATTACTATACTGCTCATATTCCTTGGCCCGTTCGACTAACCAGATCTTGTTAGCAGGAAAGCCTTCTACTTCTGGCAGTTCACCTTCGGCAGTGGGTTGTGCCGTTACAGAGCCAACTGTATTAGGCGCGGCAGCAACCGGTGCGACGGGAGTCGCGGCGCTTTCACTATTTCGCACTAGGCGTAGATCAAAGACACCTGCTTCACGTGCCGAACCATAGGCCCATTGTAATGTTGCAATCGTGGTTACTACACCAAGTAGAATTGCGGTGAAATAGACGGGATAGCGTACACGATAGAGCCAGAAGACAAATGAGACTTCGCGTGGTTTGGGTACCTCGACGGGTAAGTACTGTACTAACTCCTCGATGATAATCTTGCGAAAGGTGATCTGTTTTAGCCAACCTATGCGCTCAGCGAGTGGATGCGACTGGTACTTGTCGAGTGCACAGCGCAAGAACTTGAGCTTCTGGGCAGGCGCCGAGATAAGCGCCGAATAATGCTCAACGAGCCGCGCATAAGTGGGATCTGGTTGTTCAAAGGGCCGTTTGATCATTATTCACAATATCACCCGAACGCTGATACTGACAGTAAGAGTCTAATATTCTGGGTAATAATTACTATACACCTTTCAATGGTATTAGGTCAAAGGTGAGAAATTATTATAACTAGGCTAATGGCGCTAACCTTATAAGAAGACTTTGACTTACCTGGCGAGATATAATAGCGTTATGCTACCGCATAGGGAAGCATTGGCTAGTAGGGTTGAAAGCGCTAAACCGATGCTCTTATGATATGGTGATAGCAAAACTGCCGAAACCCTAGAAGGCTAAACTGGGCCGATTAAGCCCAATGGTTAAGCATATGAATACAAATTATATTGCTCTGGCAATCCCAATCTTCTTCATAATGATCTTTATTGAGCTATTGCTAACTGCCCGGCAAGGTAAGCATTACTACCGGTTTAATGATGCTATCACGGATTTAAGTTGTGGCATTAGCCAACAGTCTGTTTATATCTTTACCAAAGGCATTCTATATGCTGGCTATGCTTATATCTATAGTAATTATGCGCTCTTCAGCTTTTCCAAGAATTCACTATTATGCTGGGTAGTTGCCTTCTTTGGGGTAGATTTCTGCTATTACTGGTGGCACCGGCTGAGTCATCAGGTCAACTTTTTGTGGGCTGTGCATGTGGTACATCACCAGAGTGAAGATTACAATCTTGCCGTAGCGTTACGCCAAGCCTGGTTTTCCAATATAACAGGCTTTTTCTTCTACCTGCCCTTAGCGCTGCTAGGTATACATCCATTAGTCTTCATAACGATCAATTCCTTTAGTACTTTATACCAGTTCTGGATTCATACTCGTGCGATTGGAAAATTGGGAGCACTTGAACATATCATTAATACACCTTCTCTACATCGTGTACATCATGGCAGAAACTATAAATATATTGACAAAAACCATGGCGCCACACTGATGATCTGGGACAAGCTATTTGGTACTTATCAAGAGGAAGAGGAAGAGCCTTTCTACGGCACGGTTAAGCCCTATACTAGCTGGAATCCTCTTTGGGCAAATATTGATTACTGGGCGATGTTGGCTAGAGATGCTTGGCAAGCACCCTATTTCATCGACAAGATAAAAATCTGGTTTATGTATCCTGGTTGGCAGCCTCGTGATATCAATAAACCTGCTTCAATACAGACCAATGCAGATCAGCGGATTCGTTACTTTACCAGTACTCCTAGAGGACTCAATAGATATATCTTTGTACAGTTCTGGTTGGTATCCTTGACGATCTCTCTACTGATGTTAATGCCAGGTCGTATTAGCACAACGCAACAGCTTGGTTTGGTGGCAATAATTACGCTCACAATGCTAGTTTGGGGTGGACTGTTCGAGAAGAGATTCTGGGCATTTCCATTAGAACTAATACGCTTGGCCTTACTTGCAGGTATAGCAACATTCTACACTTGGCACTACAATCGACTATTACCGATCGGTATTGTGGTGACAATCCTGTTTGTAATCTGGTTGCTGCGATATCGTTCACTCTTCTTTCCCACTCAACCCCAAACTGCTACAGCTTAAATTGGCGTGCAGAAAGGTGCGATAAGCTGTGTCCACAACGCTTGGGCGGAGCATTACAGCCGATTTTTAATAATGACGTTGCAGACAACAGCTAAGCTTTACTTATCACTCTTAGCCACGGAGGTGAGCTTATCAACTAGGGTCTTCAACTGTTCCAGTTGATGCTCAGTGGCTTGCTGTTTCTCCTTTAGCTGTTCCAATTCTGCCTTCTGCTGGTCAATGATCTTCTGTTGGTCCTTCATTGCTTCAACTAGCACAGGTGTGAGACTTTGATAAGAGACGGCTTTATAACCACTGTCAGTGGTTGAAACAATCTCTGGCAAAACCTTCTCTACTTCTTGTGCTGCGAAACCCAACTGTTCGTCACCAGCATATGGCATAGGGATATTTTCATTCTGCTTCCATTCATACTTGATGCCTTGCAGATTTAAAATTTTTCCCAAGGCATTTTCGATAACACGAACATTGGTCTTGAGTCTTATATCCGACAATTGTCGTATACTACCACCGCCACCAACATCGAGGTTACCATTAACAAGAGTATCTCCATTGATGTTGAGTCGGTATGCTCCTGGTGTAGAAGTGCCGATACCGACATTGCCAAGTGTACTGCCACCATTGGCTGGGCCAACAAATAGTGTTGAGACATTGCTATTGAATCCTACCATTAGAGAGTTGGCAATACTGTTATTCAAGCGAGCTTTATTGGTAGGATCACTGCTGCCAATAACGATTGAACTGGTGTTGCTAGCTGTTACTAAGCGGCCCAGTGCTACTGAGAAGAGACCGCTGGCAGTAGTCGTCTCACCCATTGAGAGAGAGAAATCACCACTTGCCGTAGCACCATTTCCAAATGCTGTCGCGACTTGGCCACTAGCAATCGAGAAATTGCCTAGCGCCGTGGTGGCAAATTTGCTTGCCACTGTGCCTGTTCCCATTGCTACAGAAACCTCACCACTGGCGGTGGTAAAGTTACCAGTGGCAAATGCAGCAGAACCGCTGGCCGTGCTATTATCACCTAGTGCGATAGCACGTACCCCACTTGCCGTAGTATTGAAACCAGCAGCAAAAGAGGATTGTCCCACATTAGTGTCATCCCACTGATTGCCACTTACTTCGCCAGCACGGAAAGCTCTCTTCACAATACTCCACATCATTCTGCCGCCGGCGCCGGTTGGCAGGGCAACATCGGGGCCAAGATCTATTCTGCCTACCGATATCAGGCTGCCTCGACCAGTCATTCTCAGCCTTTGGAACAAGGGGTTGGTTATATCTACTTTGCCTGTGGCAGGATCTAATGGGCCATAGAGATATCGCATGGTATTCTGACTATCTTCGGTTCTTTCCCAAAACTGTCCGTTATTGCCGGTGTCGTTGCTACGGAGCCTGTCTGCCTGTACAATATCTGCAGTAATAGTCTGTCCCATTGCCTGATTCGCTAATCCCATTAACCCAATACACAGTAGCGCACTACTGATTAATGTATACTTTATTTTTGTCATGTTAGTGTCTCCATTCTAGTGTCCATGCATTGCTCCGCCCAAACACGCCTTCAATTAATCGCTGTCATCCATGTATATCGGTGGTTTTCGCTATTTGTACTGCCAGAGATTAAAAATTTTTTGAAAATAGTTATGTATTATTTGCGCAACAACAGTGTCTTTATATATCAATAGCACGGTATTTGTGCAGCTGGAGAAGGTCTGCTTAAGAGAGATGATTTTAAGATCTCAACCAGTGTTTTAGACGTAGTTGCAAAGTGGTTGAATTCAATCCTTCCATCTCTGCTAATACCATCAAGAAGTCTTGGCCATCAATAAAGTGACATTGATCTTTAAAGAAGACACCTACGATAACACCATGAGGATTATCTGGATCGATAGACTTGATCTTCATATACTTCACAAAAGTGGGATAAGTCTTATCACGAAACTGTTCCCAGCTCCCTTCTGCTGGTAAGACGATCTCATAGACTAACGATAGACCTTGATCATAATAATCTTGTCGCGTCTGGTTATAGGCCATTCCAGGAATGACATTAAAGACCTTTGCTAATATTAACTCTCTAAAGTCCGCCATACCTTAGTAGTCAAGCATTAAAGTTTATCTTCAGTAAAATCGATAAAATCACCTGATTTCAGGTCGAATCTTGCCATTGTATTATTTCCCATTACCACTTCAAGGGTATCAAACTCTTTAATAGAAATTTTATGGACTACGGGTTTTCCTGACACTGGTTCACCAAACCGTCTGATCATATTCTTTTCCCACAATACCGCTCCATCTGTCGATACTGCTCTTACCCATTGCCCATCATTACTGACCTGTACACGGATCTGTGATTTTTCGTCTTTGGCTTCAATAATTGCGCTAGCATAAGCTAGTTTAGAAGCATGTGAGGGATCTGTTGAATAGACCGGCTTCTCTTCACCAGCACTATTCTGCTCAGCCGATTTACCACATCCAAACAAGGGCAACAATAACAACATAATTGTAATTACCAAAATAGATCTCATTGAATTTAATGCTCCCTTCCTTTACTGATTAAATCAAGAATAATAAACTTTAAGCAACAGATCTTAGGAATTTGGCAGCTTCAAGAAGAGAGAAAGATAAAGGAATTGGGCAGCTATTTTCAAGGCAGTGTAGAGAGAGCTTAGAGGATGAGGTTATCACTATTCTCTAAGCTCTCTACGTTCGTATGATAAGAAGCGAGAGAGATTTAATTTAACGGACTGGGATAGTAAAAGGGATACCAGAAGGCCGATCACTATTAGCACCGATCTGTATACGTTCAGGATCTTCCTGACCATCAATACGTAGCTTAAAAGTGAGGCTTCCCCCCGATGATTGGAAATCTATCCCATCGATATTCTTTTCTGTAGTTAAATCGATAGTGATCTTGCTGCCCTGCTGTTTCAACCAGCTAGCTGGCTCGTCACGATATTGCTTAGCTGCACTGATTGTGCCGCCTTCGCTAGTAATCTCAGCTTCGAAATGGTGTTTCTCGTTGCCACTGGTTGTGCGTAGATGCCAGCCACGCTCGTCCTGCCAAATAAAATAACCGCCAGGCGCATTTGGACCCATGCCTTTAGGTCGCCCTTTAGGATCGAGTGCAAGCGCCGATATCGCACTTGCCGCGATTAGCACAGCAACCAATAGCAGACTGCTGATTTTCTGATATAAACAGGTTTTCATGAACTATTTCTCCTCCCTGATGATCTATTCAGGTATGGGCGCAATTTCCCACTAGGCAGGGGAAGCGCTCCAGCAGATTTATTAAAGCACCTCTTGGATGCCGGGGGCTTTCCACGAGGTTGCAAATGATCTTTGATAGTTAATCGGCCGGTTTGGGGAGTCTTAAATGCTTACGCAACCGTTCGATTATCCCTTCACACTCATCTAGCAAATCGCCACGCTTCTTCAAAACGGTCTGTAAACGGCGATGTGCCTGCTCTGCCTCTTTAGCTAGCTGGCTAGCCAATTCCTTGATTGCTCCTGACGTACGCGCTGTTACAATCGAGGCCATAGTCTTTTGTAATTCACGCATCTCGGCATGAAATTCTGAGCAGAGGTCGCGACGCGCAAATTCAAGGGCATAATAAAGCGCTTTCAGTTCCAGGGGTTGAAGCAGTTGACACTCATTGTTAAGCAAGCGACGGCAGACTTCAGCAACTAGACGACAGGTTTCGATCTCCAAACCCATAGGCCGGGCTACCAATGTAGCATTTTGCTGATCAAAAGCTTCTCTACTAATACGCACAAGTTCGCGCATATTGATTGAGATACGGATCTCAAGCGGTTTAATGTCAGCAGTAGGCTGAGCGTATGTAGGCATAAGATTGTTTCCCAGTTTTCTTGCAGGCTGATTCGGTTTCTGCGCTAGCAAAGTTTAACATAGGCGAGTAAAGAAAGGGATAGAGCCACGCTAATGATAATTAATAATTAGAGCCTTTACCCAACTAATAAGAATTTGCTATATTCACCGCTGTTGCTATAAAGCCGGAAA
>JBFLVQ010000019.1:0-35077 GCA_040758525.1 Acidobacteriota bacterium | reverse complement strand
GTTGACACAGGAACAGGCAGAAAAATATAAGGCTGCTCTCGAATCGATTGGCGCACAAGCTAGCATCTCTGTACTAGAAGAGGGAAAAAGCGAAATTGAGCAAAGGCAAGACATCACTCCGCAAGACAACCGAGAGAATGTTTATACTACCGCCACCAAATTGGTTAATCCGTCTCCTTCGGCAGCAACTTTCCCAACTCCTGAGCCCGACTTTCCTGTCTTCCATAATAACTCCGAATCGGATGTATCAATAAAAGCGACCCCGCCGGCTGTTCCCGATCCATTTAAAACTAAGATTGCTGAAGCAATGGATCCCCTTAAGACGCAACCAGAGAGTGCTCGGCTGACCAGTGCTAATCGATCCTCTACATCTGAAGAGGACGAGGTCGTGACACGTCCACAATCTTCTATTGTAGTGACTGGAATGGAAGGGGCAGAAGCAACAGAGGAGAGTTGGCGTGCGCTCTATATTCTCAATCCACCTTTTGACCCTGCCGCAGCACCCATCACACCAATCACGACTGGTCGTGTATCTGCTCAACCTGGTGGTTTTAGCCTCTCGCATCCAATGATCGAAAAAATTACCTTTGACACGATTCTTTTAGTCAGTGTCTTTCAGGTTGGTTTAGGCAGCGAAGCTAAACGTTATATTGACATCTTCGGTTCATTGCTAACTCGTCCAGTCCGACTTGATACTACTTTTATCAACTATCGTACTTTTACTCCTGAACCGGCAGAAGATCCTCTTGAGCGAATCAGCTATTTTGTCAAATATGTATTAGGAAATAATTACTCGATCACGGTAGATCTTTCCACCTATCGCTTTCTCAAGGATCAGAACCGTATCAAGATGGTCGCCATGGATCGAGATATCGAGAAGTACTGCGGCAAACTTCAAACCGAGATCGACAAGGGGCTAGATCCTAAACTAAATCCTAATATCCTCACCTGGGAGCAAGCAGACGAGCATCTGGACGAGAATGATCCTTGGGCAGCTCCCCCACCAATGCCCCAATTTCCTCCCATGCCCGGTCTACAACCAGGTTTTGCGCCCCCCGGAGCATTTATTACTCAGCCAATGCAACCACCTACGACGGGAGCGCCCTTAGCATCAAACTATACACAACCTCAGCCCCCTTTTATTCAACCGCCATCCCAACAACCACCAGTAGGTTACCAACAACCGCCCTATGCGCCACCAACAGGTTCACCGCCTGCTAATATGGCACCGCCATCTGCACCTTTTAGTAAGCCACAGGGCTATCCGCCTCAAGTAGCACCACCAACTATCAATCAGCCTCCTCCTTTTGGTATGTCTGCACCACCATTACCTGGCCAACCACCACAAATGTACGCTGGCCCTATGCCAGGACAGTTTGGTGGCAAGATGGCAATGCCTGGTATGCCGGCAATGGCACCCAATTATGCCAATCCTGGGGCAGATTTCGAATTAAACAAAGCCCGTGATAACGCTAAGACAGCGCTGGTTCTCGCAATTATAGGGGGATTGCCTTGCTTAGGTGTCTGTCTATTTCCGCTCGCTATTGCTGCGCTTTTAAAAGCCCAAAATGCCCTTCAGGTAATGGACAATTATGGTACACAGGCAGAACGCAGCACAGCTATAACGGCTAAAACAATTGCGATTATTGGTCTGATTATCAATTCATTTATCATTATCATCAATATGTTGCGTTAGTCAGCTTAGTTGATTAGCTCTGCACTGCTACCTTCTTTGACATCTTCCTCAACTTGCCAGATCTCAAAAAGCTCCGGGGTTAGTTCAGTAATAAAACGCGCCGGTTTCTGAATAACTGTCTGCCCAGCATAATTTGTATCTACGATTGGATAAGTGACATAAAGCTCATCCTGCGCTCGCGTAAGGGCAACATAGAAGAGTCGGCGTTCTTCTTCCAAATCTTCACTGGTACGTAGTGAACGTGCAGAAGGAAATTGTCCATCTGCACAACCTATCAGAAACACTACACGCCATTCGAGACCTTTTGCCTGATGTATACTAGATAGAGTAAGCTTCTCGTCTTCATCTGCGCCGGTAATAACATTTTCACCTTTTGCCCCCCCTGGTGGGCTAAACCGTTCAGCATTAATGAGTGTCAATTCGCTTAAGAAAGATTCTGTACTCTGATATTGGGCGGCAAAATGGGCAAGTTGACGTAGATCTTCCAAACGCGCTTCAGCATTATCATAGGCATAACAGACATGCTCGCCATAACTATGTTCTAAGATAAGCTCAATCTGTCTAGCAGGACTGTCAATCAATTCTGGTTTAGTTAGGGCATTAATTAATTGAACAAATTCCTGCCAGCCAGACACGGCTGAACCACGAATCTCTGGTAATCGACCTGTGCGCACTAAGGCGAGAGGATCTTCGGTTACACTTACACGATCCCAAATTCGTTTACTGGTTGCCTTACCGACTTTAGGGATAAGTTTCAATACTCGCACCCAAGCCAGTTCATCGCGTGGATTAACAAGCAGTCGCAAGTATGCTGCGACATCCTTAATATGTGCCTGCTCGAAGAAACGTAATCCTGAACGCACCACATAGGGAATACCTCGACGAGTAAGTTCAAAGCCACACTGTAGTGATTGGTAATGGGAACGGTAGAGTACCGCCATTTCGCCCAACGAGATCCCTTCTTCACGTAGTTCGAGTAGACGCGAGGCAACAAACTGACTTTGCTGGTGAGAGTCACGTAGCGGTACAAGTGCCGGTAATGTACCCTGACCACGCACTGCACGTAGCTGTTTTTCAAATTGACGTTTGTTATGTGCGATCGAATGGTTTGCCACAGCAAGAATCTGTGGAGTACTACGATAATTTGTCTCCAACCGATATTCGGCGGCATCTGGATATCTTGACTTGAAACTGTAGATATTCTCGAAATGCGCACCACGCCAACGGTAGATCGATTGTGCGTCATCGCCAACCACCATTACATTGCGCTGCTGGCGTGCCAATAGATCAATAATATCGGCCTGCAGTAGATTAGTATCTTGATACTCATCAACAAGAATATGTGTGAACTGTTCTCCATAAATATGAGCAATATCAGGTTTCTCTATTAACAGCCGCTTCCAATTTATTAATAGATCATCATAATCCATAGCATTAAGCGTCTGTTTGCGTGTATGGTAAATTCCTGAGACTTTTTCGATCTCTTCAATTAAAGCTTCAAAATAAGGGTAACGTGTTAACACGATATCGAGAATTGACTGACCAGTATTTACCGAGAGGCTGAAGATATCTTGCAGCACCTCTCCTTTAGGAAAGCGACGCAATTTTATATTGATACCTGCTACTTGCACACAAGTATCAAGCAGATCTTTGACATCTTGAGTGTCAAAGATTGTGTAATTGTTTGTATAGCCCAAGCTGATCGCATGGCGACGTAGAATACGGTTAGCGATATGGTGAAAAGTGCCGCCCCAGACACGGCGCGCCTGATTGGTTGAGCAGGCAGTGGTAAGCGCTTCAACCCGCGCAATCATCTCACGCGCGGCACGATTGGTGAAGGTCACTAACAAGATATTTTCAGCGCCTACGCCAGATTCGAGTAGACGTGCAACTCGATAGGTAACTGTACGTGTCTTGCCGCTACCAGCACCAGCAATCACCAAAATAGGTCCAGACGCTGCTGTTACCACACGGTACTGCTCTTCATTCAGTTCCTTGCGGTAATCGATCGTATAATGGCGCGAGAGATCGGTCTTAATAGTATATTTGCGTGACATAGCGTGATGATAACCTAAGCCTGACGGAATACCAATCGTGGCAAAGCAGATAGCCTTAAGAGGGAATAATTTTCTTCGGTAATTTGTATAGCCCTTCCTACAAAGGATCTTTTATACTAATCTCTTTTGAGCCTATCCCTCAATCTTACAAGGAAGTTATGAGCAAAGTTGGGTTTGTTAGTCTAGGATGCCCTAAGAATCTTGTTGACAGTGAAGTGATGATGGGGTTACTGGAAAATGCGCAACATGAGATTACTTCAGATAACTCCGAAGCTGATATCATTGTCGTCAATACTTGTGGCTTCATAGACGCTGCCAAACAAGAATCGATTGATACCATTCTGGAAATGGCGCAATTGAAGCAGTCTGGACGCTGTCAAAAATTGATTGTGACTGGCTGTATGGTTGAGCGTTACCGTGATGAGTTGCGTCGTGAAATCCCAGAGATTAACTCTCTTCTAGGTACCAATGAAGTCGAACAAATTCTTGATGTTTGTGGAGAAGTGACAGCTCGTAAACGTCGTTCACTCCCGCTCCTTTCTACCACTATCCAGCCTGATATAGATAATGACTTTGTCAATATTGCTGGTATTGTGCCTATATGGGAAGAGAATTATGCTCCTGCCGCTTACTTATACAATGACGCTACGCCACGTAAGCGCGCTACGCCACGCCATTATGCCTATATTAAAATCTCAGAAGGTTGTGAACATCCTTGTACTTTCTGTATTATCCCCAAATTGCGTGGCAACTTCCGCAGCCGCAGGGCTGGTTCAATCCTACATGAAGCGGAGATGTTAGTAGCGCAGGGAGTGCGTGAAATTATCCTAATTGCTCAAGATAGTACTTGGTATGGAGAGGATTTAGGCGTTAAGGATGGGCTAGCACAACTACTACGTTCGCTTGCAAAGGTTGATGGTATAGAGTGGGTACGTTTTCTCTACAGTTACCCATCAAGACTTTCTAATGCTGTGCTTGATGTGATCGCTGAAGAGCCAAAGATCTGCAAATATGTCGATATTCCCCTGCAGCACGCCAGTACACATATGCTTAAAGCAATGAAGCGACCTGGTAACCGTGAATTTGTTGAGAAGCTTGTTATGCGTATGCGGGATCGTGTACCTGGCATTGCTCTACGCACCACCTTTATCGTTGGTTTTCCCGGTGAAACTGAAGAAGATTTTCAAGAATTACTCAACTTTTGCCGCCAGGCAGAGTTTGATCATATGGGCGCATTTACCTATTCGGATGAGGAGGGTACACCCGCCTATGAAATGAGCGGCAAAGTGCCGCTACGCACGGCGCGCGCCCGACAACGAAAACTGATGAAACTACAGGCACAGATTTCACGGCGTGCTAACCGCAAACTGATTGGCCAGCGTGTGCCTGTACTCTTTGAAGGTCCTTCTCAGGAATCGGAGCTTTTGTGGCAAGGACGTATGCAATCCCAGGCGCCAGAGATTGATGGCTGTGTGCTCATCAATGACGCTCCCAACAATTTTGCTGCTGATCCGGGCAGTTTAGTTATGGTAGAGATTACTGAGGCACATGATCACGACTTAATTGGCCGGATAATCTAAACTGTATTATTGGATCTCGTTAAATTTGGAGTAAAATAGACGTTGATCAGGCGGCTTCCCCGGCCCAGCAAACTGGTTGGTCCGTTTGCCTCATCAAATCGTGGTATCGTTGTTGCGGTAGGTACAGTATATAAATGAAGAGAATTTTTTTGTTTTTACTGTTAATGATCTCCTCAATCCCTGCTTTCGGACAGCAAGGATTACGTGTTATGTCAGCAGAAGAACTCTCCTTGCGGGCTGATGTCATAGTGCGCGGCAAGGTTAAGAAGGTGGAGAAAGCCAATTACTTGGCCACTTATTCACAGTTAGTAACCTTGCAGGTGGGTGAGGTGATCAAGGGCGACAGCCGGTTAAGTGAGGTTATGGTTTGGGGCAACAGTCGCGTCATTCATGCTGCTGATGCTTTTGCAAAAAACGATGAGGTGCTGATTTTTCTGGTGCGTGAACAGACCTTTTATCGCACCCTTAACTATCAGCATGGACGTTTCTTTGTCGAAGGTGATACAGTGAAAAGCTGGCGCGTCACATTGGGTGGACCGCCCGCTGCGCCTCCTAATGGGGGCGGTAATGGCACACAGACCAATCCTGCTCTCTCCGAGCCGGTAGCTCAGTCTGCTGAGCTGGTTTATGGCGTAATAGATAAGAGTTATGGAGAAGTGCGCCGAGAGGTAGAGACTTACCTACGCGAAACTGCCAAAGTTAACGAAGGTGAGAAATAGTCTTATCTCTTACCGTTCGTTTACTCTTCGGTGGCTTCCTGTAATATAACCGTTCAAATGTGCAAACTCAGGCAGCATCTTGAGTGCTTGTCCTGTGTAGGAACGGCGTATTCGCGCAATCTCTTCAGGCGGACCTTCTGCTACGATGCGTCCGCCATTCGTGCCTCCCTCTGGCCCTAGATCAATAATCCAGTCTGCACTCTTAATAATGTCTAGGTTGTGCTCGATGACAATTACGGTATTGCCTAGATTGACCAACCTCTGCAATACATCTAGTAATCTACGCACATCTTCAAAATGCAGACCCATTGTTGGTTCATCAAGAATGTAAAGCGTACGCCCAGTAGCACGACGGCTTAATTCCTTGGCCAGTTTGATCCGTTGCGCTTCACCACCGGAGAGTGTGGTTGCCGACTGTCCAAGCTTGATATAGCCCAGCCCAACTTCATAAAGTGTCTGTAGTCGCTGCTTGACCTGTGGTATCGCATCCAGCAGCTCTAGCGCTTCTTCCACGGTTTTATCAAGCATTTCAGCAATAGCAAGGCCTTTATAACGCACTGCTAATGTCTCACGATTGTAACGTGCGCCCCGACAAACATCACATAACACATAGACATCAGGGAGAAAGTTCATCTCAATACATTTCAAACCATCACCTTGACAAGCCTCACAACGTCCTCCCTTAACATTGAAAGAGAAGCGACCAGCACGATAGCCTCGTTCACGCGATTCAGGCAAAGAGGCATAAAGCTCGCGAATAGGTGTGAAGACTCCTGTATAGGTTGCTGGATTGGAACGTGGTGTACGCCCAATAGGCGATTGATCAATTTCGATCACTTTATCGATATATTCCAATCCTTCAATCGCGCTATGATCACCTGGCTCGGCAAGACTTTGATAAAGCTTACGCGCCAAACTGCGATAAAGAATATCTCCTACTAGTGTCGATTTACCCGATCCAGAAACACCTGTTACTACTGTGAGCAGTCCAAGTGGAAAACCGACATCTATTTTCTTGAGATTATTTGCTGCAGCACCAAGCACACGCAGATTTTTACCATTTGGCAACCGACGTACTTTGGGAACAATAATCTTGAGATCACCAGAAAGATAGCGGCCTGTCAGCGAATCCTTAGTACGCATGACCTCATTCAACGTACCGGCTGCTACCATTTGACCACCATGTGTGCCTGCGCCTGGTCCTAAATCAATAATGTGATCAGCACGGCGTATGGTCTCTTCATCATGCTCAACAACAAGCACGGTGTTACCTAGATCACGTAACTGCGAAAGAGTCTCTAATAGTCTATTATTGTCACGTGGATGTAGACCTATGCTGGGTTCGTCAAGTACATAGAGCACACCGCGCAACTGTGAACCAATCTGGGTAGCAAGTCGTATACGTTGTCCTTCGCCACCAGAGAGTGTGGTTGCAGCACGATCCAGCGATAAGTAACCAAGTCCTACGTTGTTTAAAAACTGTAATCGACTACGAATCTCACGTAGCACTACACCAGCAATCTTCTCTTCACGAGATGTGAGCTTGATATGTTCAAACGCTTCTACTGCTTCTGAGATCGGCATGGCTGAATAATCATAGATAGAACTGCCAGCAACATAAACAGAGAGCGATTCCGGTCGTAGTCGCTTACCACCACAAGTACGGCAGGGCATAGGTGAAAGCAGTGCAGCAAGATTTTCACGCAATTTCTCGGATTGGGCTTCCTCGTAGCGACGACGCACTAGTGAGATTGCTCCCTCCCAAGCTGCACTGTAAGTATAGCCACCATACTCGAAACAGAGCTTCTCTTTTGTACCATAGAAGAAGGCTTCAACAGCACGCTCAGGCAGTTCTGCAAATGTGATTTCACTAGAGAGACCATTCTGTCGTGCAATCGCAAGCAAGGCTTCCTTCAATTGGCCATTGGTCGGTCCATCTTCAACAATAAAATCGATCTCTTCTAGCGGCTTGGAAGTATCTGGTAACAATCGTTGTGGTTCGACTTCAAGCAATGTGCCAATACCATGGCAGGCACGGCAAGCACCATAGACACTATTGAAAGAGAATGAGCGAGGCTCTAAGGCAGGCACACTGACACCACAATTGATACAGGTCATCTTCTCTGAGTAGAGTTTCTCTGGACCATCAATAATCGAAACCAGCACAATACCATCAGTCAATTTTGCCGTTACTGCCACCGAATCGGCGAGCCGTTTCTGTATTCCGGATTTGATTAATAGACGATCAACAACAACTTCAATGGTATGGTTGCGGCGTTTATCAAGCCTGATATCTTCATCAAGCTGGCGCATCTCGCCATCAATACGAGCACGTAGAAAACCATCTTTTACTAACTTCTCCAGTTCCTTGCGGAACTCACCTTTGCGACCACGCACGATCGGTGCAAGTATCATCACGCGTTCGCCTTCAGGTAGCTCTAACACACTCGCAATTATCTGCTCAATCGATTGCCGAGTGATCTGCTGGCCACACTGATGACATGCGGGCTGGCCTGTTGAGGAGAAGAGCAGACGTAGGTAGTCATAAATCTCAGTGACTGTGCCTACAGTTGAGCGTGGACTACGACTGGTGGTCTTCTGTTCGATCGAGATAGCTGGACTGAGTCCTTCAATCGAATCGACATCTGGCTTCTCCAGTTGATCAAGAAATTGCCGCGCATAAGCTGAGAGCGATTCAACATAACGCCGCTGACCCTCAGCATAGATAGTGTCGAAGGCCAACGAAGATTTTCCTGAACCGCTTAGCCCGGTAATGACCGTCAATTTATTGCGAGGAATCTCTACGTTTATATTCTGGAGATTATGTTGTCTTGCGCCCCGTACAATAATTTTATCGATCACAATAACAAAACCTATTACTTGTTCTCTATTAGAAATTTTGTCTTAACTCGAAACTGAAATTTTAACTGAAGCAATAGAAACCAGGCAAGCGTTGACTGAAAGGCGTATAGGCAGAATTTATCGCCCCCCTTCAGAAAAATGAACTTGCACTGTCGTCGCTTTCGCCGCACAATGTCTCAGGCTAAGAAAAGAGCGCCATGGGAGACCAGTAAATGTTTTGCCCTAAATGCGGCACACAGCAACCAGCATTAGATCGTATCTGTATCAAATGTGCCTCTCCGTTACCTGTTACGGGAAAATTAGCCCCAAGGATAATACAGAGGCCACCACAAGCGGCTACCCCCATTGAAGGGCAAAATACTCCACAGAGCGGTTATCCAAATGCACCACCGCCTTGGACGCTACCACCCACTTATCAGGAACCGAATGCCACTACCAATCCTGTACCAGATTCTTCCTACCGAGACTCTTATCATCCAGGAAAATATTTGGGTTCTTACTCTCCTGATTATAAACCTGGCGCTTACCACTCTCAGCAACCACCAGTCTGGCAAGGCGACCAGAACCGTGCTAGTGGACGGGCCATTGCTGCGCTGATCTCTGGCGCACTCGGCTTTACGGTCTGCCCATTAATTGGAATCGTGGCATTAGTTTTAGGTCGGCAAGAAATCACTGCAATTGAGCGAGGCCAATCATCTCCTGCCGGTAAGACATTGGCTCAGGTAGGATTCTATCTGGGGGCCGCAAATCTGATCCTAGTTGGCCTAGCAGTACTCTGGTTCGCCATTATGATGGCAACTGCCGCTTTGTAGCGATCTAAGCTTTATCCAGATAACAGTCCTGCTATTACAATGCCCATTTAGAATTCAAAGAGCCATACCAACTGACTCTGAGAGTCTAATTATTAATCTGCTCAGATAAAGTTTGGTCGTAATGGCGCAGATAATACTGTTTCGCCTATATTTTGTCAATAGATTTGTTCGTTAATAATGCTCATCATTCTCAACTAGATTACTAGACTAGCAGCAATGGCGCGAATTTGTGCAAGATTCCAGCGATCATCGTGTGCTTTATCAATAGGTGTCTCAAGTATAAGGGGGAGATGATTCAGCCTAGGCTCGCGTAGTAATAGTTCAAATCCTTGCTTGCCTATATGGCCTTCACCTATATGCCAGTGACGATCGACTCGACTGGCAAGTGGGACTTTTGAATCATTACAATGTATCACTTTGATGTTATCGATACCGATCGTAGTCGTCAGTTCTTGCAAGATATTGGCAAATTTATCTGGAGCAGAGATATCGTAACCAGAAGCATAACAATGTGCGGTATCTAAACAGACACCCAATGGTAGACCATTACCATGATCTAAGATCTCTCGCACTTGTTCAAAGCAACAACCAATTGCAGAACCTTGTCCAGCAGTATTCTCAATCAGGATCATAAGCTTACCTAAATTGAGACTCCGAGCAGCACGTTTGAGCGCACGACAACAGGTCTTAATTCCCACCTCTATATCTACGCCCTTGGCACAGCCAGGATGAACTACTAGATAGTCGGCGCCTATCGCAACAGCTCTTGTTAATTCATCACGAAAGGCAGCGATCGATTTTTTTAACATCGCTTCGTCCTGAGCAGCAAGATTGATTAAGTAGCAAGCATGCACAACAAGCGGACTAAGACCAGCTTCATTTCGTGCACTACGAAAATTTTCTATCTCTTCAGTTGAGAGCGGTCTGGCTGCCCAACCACGCGGATTGCGGGAGAAGATCTGCAAAGTGTTACTACCCAATTCAACCGCCAAACGAATCGCTTGTGGCAAGCCACCAGCAATCGAGTTGTGCACTCCAACTCGCAAATTCATTAAGCTCGATTCAACTCTATCTTGCATTCGATAATTGCCAGCGCACAACAATTGCTGCGATGGCCTCCTGATAATCTGATTTAAGACTTTTTACTAAGACAACCGTAGTAAAACCATTACTTGCTCTGGGCTCTTCCATAACTATGGTATTGATTAGTCCCAATTTATTTTTGACCAATATTTTACAACGTTGAGCAGGCAATGGATCACGCACATCTCGCCGCACATCAGAAACGGTTGAACCACTGGTTGGCTCAACAATGACTTGACTGCCACGAATTCTGATAATTGCATCGCCGCTTAAGCGAAAACCTACTAGAATACGCCCTTGCTCTTTTCCTTCGTAAGAATCATAGGGGCTCTCTTCCACCTCTTCTCTCACTGGTGGTCTTTCTATGCGAGGCTCCTCTTCAACTGGTTCTTCACTAGGTCTCTCAATAGGTTTATTATCAGGCGCTTCTTTCTCTACTGGTTTGTTAACAGCAGTCTCTTGAGAAGGCTTTGACTTCTTTTCTGGTTGTGTTGGGTTAGTTGGTATAGACCCATTGTTGTAATCATCTGAGTTCTCTTCAACAATAACCTTTGGCTCAGGTATGATACTGACTTGCTGAGGCTGCGCTGTTGATGATTTATCTGACGATCTATTTACAGATCTAAAATTGCGTAACCCAAGACCGAGAGCAACGCCTACAGCAACCATGATAACAAATACCAATACACTAATAAGCAGTGGCTTGTGACTTTTAGCCGACAATGATTTCCCATTAGAAGTATTGATCTGGCTGGTTGTTGCTCCTGTAGAACCTAGTGTATCAGCGTGAGAAACCGGCGTTATCTTCCCTGTTTCTGCTGTATGGATAGATATAGGTGGTTGAGCAGAGCCACAACGCGGACAGAAATTCATACCCATACCGATCTGTGCCTGGCATTTTATGCAGTTGAGCATACCAACCTCCATTAAGAACGCTCGTCCACAACTGCGGCAAAGACGCGCATAATATTACGCGAGAAGATTTTTTCAATCGAAACTGAATCATAACCACGCTGTGCCAATTCATTAGCAATAATAGGTAATTTGGAGACATCCTCAAGACCGTAAGGTACGCTTGGTATACCGTCAAAATCCGAACCTAAGCAAACATGATCAATGCCTGCAATCTCGACTACTTGTTCAATATGATCAACTACCTTTTTATAGGTCACAGGCGATAATTTTGCCATTGCCATAATCCTGATCTTATCAGCGATAATCGCCGCGCGTACAGGATCTTGAGCATTATCAGCGTGGGCACGGGAAATCTCTGCTGTTAATTCTGTACTCAGATCACGATAGTCTCCATAGTAATTATCATCAAGAAATACTGGGTAAAAATTAATTCCACAAATACCACCGTTTTGGGCCAGCGCGCGTAACATATCGTCTGTTAGATTACGCGGATGGTTACAGAGTCTACGTAAATTTGAATGTGAGGCAATTACTGGCTTAGTTGTTACGGCAAGAACATCATAAAAGGCTCGATCAGAAACGTGCGAAACGTCTACCATCATTCCTAGCTGATTCATCAGCTTGACTACTTCAAGACCAAAGTCGCTCAGACCCCGCTCTCGCCCTGCATCGCCTGATGAGCCACAAATCTCGTTGCTATTGGACCAAGAGAGTGTCATATAACGCACCCCTGCGCGGTAGAACTCTTCTACTAATTCCAGTCGGCCATTAATAGCATGTCCACCCTCAATACCCATCGACGCAGCAATTCGACCGGCCTGTAGGATACGCTCAATATCGTGTGGTGAAGTAGCCAGTTCGAGTTTATCATCATGGCGAGCGACCTGTTGCTTAAGCGCGGCAATTAATCTCCAAGCCCGCTCGACGGCACAATCGCCTGGATATAAACTTGGACTGACCCAAATGGAGAAGAATTGTGCTCCAAGCCCGCCTGCGCGCATACGGGCAATATCTAGGTGGCCTTGCGCAGGGGTTTGAGCTAGATCGTGGCCTTCATCAAGGACACGCTGCAGCGTGTCGGCATGCAGATCAATAGCAAGTAGAGCGTTTTTTTGGTATTGTGTGTCGGCTAGCATGTCTGTTTATATGCTAACAAATCGCGCCCAAGGGCTGCAACCGGCGGGCGTTAAGTGCATCATTAAATAGGGCGAACCTGTTTATACCTCGCTTTAGTATGAAAGGGAGTGTGATTATGACACAAGATACAACTAAGAAGATTTGGCACAATGGAAAATTTATTAATTGGGAAGATGCTAAAATCCATGTTATGTCACATGTAATCCATTACGGCTCTTCCCTCTTCGAGGGTATACGCTGTTATGAAACTCCACAAGGACCGGCGGTTTTTCGCTTACAAGAACATTTGGAACGATTAATACATTCTTGTCATATCTATCGCACGCAGATTGCGTACTCGCTCTCCCAATTATTGGAAGCTTGTGTTGAGATGGTGCGCGTTAATGAGATGCGTTCTTGCTATCTGCGTCCTATCGTATTTCGTGGCTATGGGGCATTTGGTGTCAATCCTTTTCCTGCCCCTGTGGAAGTCTATATTGCTTGCTGGAATTGGGGTAGTTATTTAGGTGAAGATGCTCAAGAAAAAGGTGTAGATGTTTGTATCTCAAGCTGGGCGCGTATTGCTCCTGACACATTACCAGCAATGGCTAAAAGCGGCGCCAATTATATGAACTCGCAACTGATCAAAATGGAAGCAATCACCAATGGTTATGCTGAAGGTATTGCGCTAGATAATGCTGGCTACGTAAGTGAGGGGAGTGGTGAAAACATCTTTATTGTACGTAATGGTCAGGTAATGACCCCACCATTACATGCTTCCATTCTACCTGGTATCACTCGTGATGCTGTTATACAGATCTGTAAGGATCATAATATTCCCGTAGCAGAACGTGGCCTGCCTCGTGAATCGCTCTACGTTGCCGATGAAGTCTTCTTTACTGGCACAGCTTGCGAAATCACTCCGATTCGTAGCATTGATCGTATCAAGATCGGCAATGGCGCACGTGGTCAGATTACCGGTTTTCTACAAGAGAAATTTAATGCCATTACTCATGGCAAACTAGAAGATAAACACAATTGGCTAACTTATGTTGAGCCTACCTCACGTCATATTGCCGCCGATTGATTAGTAATAGAAAAACTTATCATCAATTATGGTCCGCCAGCAGGCGGACCATATTATTAAAGCTCCATTATCGCATGCCGAACTGCGTGTAGCAGTTTCGCAGCAGTATCTGTAGCAACAGAACATCCTGGAGTAATAATTAAGCTCTTGTTGCCCACCAATTCTACTGCCTGCTTAACCTGTCGATAAATTGAAGAGACGGTATTATGGCTAAGCTGCCTTTCGTCAAGCCCACCCAATAAACACCCTTTGTAGAGCTTGCGCGCCTCTATAAAAGTTGGCGCGGTATGATAATGCGACCAATTGATCGCTTGCACGGGATAGTTGAGCAGTTCGTTAAAGAAAATATTCTGCCCATGTATATGAAGTATGTTGAAGTGAGAGATGTCCTTCACAGCATCAAGTATGATTAGATCGAATGGACGACAAAACCGTTCATATTCCTGGAAAGTCATCAACTCGCGAGTTGCTCCACTTACCGAGAGGAAGATACCGGCGGCACCGGCTTGAATCGCATGCTGTGCATAATTGGCAAGCGAATGTGCAATCACACGCATCGCTTCTAGTAGCACATCTGGATGATCGCGTTTAAGCGAAAGCAGTGTCTGTGTATCAGAGAGACGCCGTGCAACGGTCCAAGGACTAAAGATAGTCTCGACAAAATAGGCTTTTCCATCCAGTGCTTCTGCAATCACCTGCAAGGCCCTTAACTGCTCACCAAAACCTTCTTCATTACCGGCAAAAGCACGTAACTGCCGCCATTCTGCCGCTGTCTGCAGCATATCCAGTTTGCTTGGATAAGGGTAATCGTTCATCACTTTGAGAAAGTCTAAATCATAAGCGTGGAAGAACTCTGCTTGAGCCTCCCCATGTCGCTCGCCACTGGTATGTTGCAAACCGAAGTGATACCAAAAACTGAATGGCGGTCGATCGACTTCTTTGCCTTGCAACACAGCATCTATACGTTCGATTTTGTTCATAGCAATGTCTCCTAGAGAGTTTCAGAACGAAAGCGGAATCTCATTTCGCTTACACAGTTCTTTGAAGCCTACTTTGTCAACGGCTTTGACATAGGCGTCCTCCGGCGAGACCAGATTATTTTTGACATGCTCCATCAGCGCATCATTAAGGGTTACCATACCAATGTTCTTCGCCGTCTGTATCACTGATGGTATCTGGAAAGTCTTACCTTCACGTATAAGGTTGGCAATGGCAGGTGTGACAAGCAACACTTCAAGTGCTGCCACACGACCGCCTCCTTTCTTCTTGAGCAGTGTTTGTGCAATCACTCCTTTAAGCGACTCGGAAAGCATTGTGCGAATTTGTGCCTGTTGATCAGTAGGAAATTGATCTATCAGCCGATCTACTGTAGAAGCAGCTGTTGTTGTATGCAGTGTGCCAAAAACCAGATGGCCTGTCTCGGCGGTCTCAATGGCAATAGCTACGGTCTCTAAATCGCGCATCTCACCGACAAGAATGATATCGGGATCCTCACGTAATGCTGCTCGTAGTGCATCTTTGAACGAATCGGTATGTGTATGGACCTCTCGCTGATTAATTAAACAACCTTTATTGTCATGCACAAACTCAATAGGATCCTCTATGGTAATAATATGATCCTTGCGATTGCGATTAACATAATCGACCATTGCGGCTAATGTTGTTGACTTACCGCTGCCAGTGGGACCCGTAACAACGACCAGCCCTTTACTCAAAAAGCAGAGATCTAGAATTGATTTGGAGAGTTTGAGCTGTTCAGCAGTAAGAATCTTGGTAGGAATAACGCGAAAGACAGCTCCTACACCTTTACGATCCATAAAAATATTGGAACGAAATCTTGCTAATCCTGGGATCTCATATGCAAAATCGGTGTCGTGTCGACGATTAAACTCCTCTTGATTACGTTTTGGCATTATTGCATAGAGTAATCGTTCGGTATCTTCGGGCTGCAATTGCGAATAGCCTTCCAGTGATCGCATCTCCCCATCGTGCCGAACCATTGGCGACATACCTACAGAAATATGTAGATCGGAAGCCCCCATTTGGGTCATTTTGTAGAAGAGCGCATCGATTTCATGGGCGTCTGCTCCATCAGTTCTAAACGTCGTAGCGGCTGAGCTAGCGCTTGCGGTTGTGACCGCAGGTGCAGTTGATGGTATTGCTGCTATTGCTGGCGCAACGATTGGCACCGGCACTGCTGCTCCTGCTGGTATAGCAGGAGCAATAGTAGGTTGAGCAGCGATTTGTGCCATTGGCTGGGTTTGCACAACAACAGGACTAGCGGTTGCCCGAATCAGCACATTAAATCCTATCGTAGTCTTTCTAATCCCTATAAGAAAAGCGCCGAAACGACTCTGATAGGGAAACTCCACATTGGGTTTCTCCATCAACTCGCTCTTAACACTGACCGGCAGTACGGGTGAAAGCAGTTGTACAATATCTTTATGCTGTATAGGAGCAGCACTAATTTCTAGCACTCCTCCAGGTGTCAGGTAATAAGGCTTCTGATTGGCGTCTAGGTGCAATTCACTGGCACCCAACTCTCGAAACTTTGAGAGTAGCTGTTCAAACTGGTCCATACCCATCTCCTTGTTCGTGAAAAATAGCCAGCCACTATGGCTTTTTGCCGGTGCGGCGGGTGTCGCGACGGGCGCGTTTGGCCGTTGGCGCGGACGTCGGCAGCGAAGTCAACTCTTTTACGCTGGTAATATATTTTTTATTGATAATGTGGCTTTTCTCATCACGCTTGAGGGCAAAGAAACAGACATGCTGATTGAGAAAATCTAGCACTCTTGAACGGTCTGGTGGTAAATCGATCATTACTCGACCAGTAAGCGTGAGATAGGGATGGCAACGGACCTCTACACTCTCTATCCAAGTGGTCTGCTCCAAACTCTCCCCAATCTCATCTTGATTCAACTCTGTGTCAACAACTGCTTCTATCACTGCCCACTTGCTGAGAATCTCTGTCTCTGTAGAGTCATTAGGCAGAAATGGGAAAAAATCTACCGACTCATTCATTGAATCGAGTAAAGGAATGTGTCCAAGCGGACTTGAGGGTATTATGGAAAGGAATAGCTTGCCGCTTAATCTACGCTTATCCACTAATAATAACTCTACTTGTGCGGCAAATTTCGGTATCTGGAAAGTCGCTCCTAGTTCTGTTGGTTTCATATCCTCTCTACTTATCTTCTTGGTGCAGTTTTAACTTGCTAATCTTCCTCCAGATTGCCGGTTACGGCGATTATCATATAATTTTTTTTCTCCTTTCGCTACCGCCAAATTCTTATTCTCTTTACTTTATCAGACGCTCTTCACTAATCTCATTTACACAGTGTCCATGTTGTTCATAAGCAGCGATATTAGCGAGAGTAGTATCAGCAATATTTTCCATGGCATTTTGGGTAAAGAAGGCTTGATGACCGGTAATAATGACATTAGGGAAAGTAAGCAGGCGCATAAAGAGATCATCTTGGATTACTTGACCGGATAGATCCTCAAAGAAGAGGTCTGCCTCCTCCTCATAAACATCGAGTGCCAAGTAACCGATACGACCAGATTTCAAAGCCAGGATAACCGCTTGTGTATCGATAAGGGCGCCTCGACTAGTATTAATCAGCATAACGCCAGGCTTCATTTGACTAAGCGCCTGGGTATTTATCAGGTGGTAGGATTCTGGCATAAGCGGGCAGTGCAGGCTAATAATATCGGCTTGAGCAAAAAGCTCTGGTAGAGGAACATAGGTTATTCCCACTGTCTGGCAATCGGCATTAGGGTAAGGATCATATGCCAACAGATTACAACCAAAACCCTTCATAATCTTTGCCACTACCACACCTATCTTGCCTGTACCTATGATACCTACGGTTTTATTATTTAGGTCAAAACCAAGCAAGCCATCAAGGGCAAAATTCCCTTCTCTTACACGTGCATAGGCTCTATGAATCTTACGATTAAGTGCTAGCATCAAAGCCACGGTATGTTCAGCCACTGCGTAAGGAGAATAGGCAGGCACTCGCACAATCTTTAATCCCAATTTACCCGCAGCAGTAAGATCAACATTGTTAAAACCGGCACAACGTAATGCAATCAACTTTGTACCCTGCCGTACCAGCGTGCTCAAGACAACACTGTCCAATTGATCGTTGACAAACGCACAGACGGCAGGAAAGTCATTTGCTAGCAGGCTGGTCTCTTGAGTAAGACGTGGCTCAAAAAAGATCAAATTATGCTGATAAGGGGCATTGGCAGCAGCGAGAAAAGCCCGATCATAAGGCTTGGTGCTGAAGACGGCTACTTTCATAGTTTGCTGTTCCTGATATTTCTCTCGGCTGATCAGAGTTTACGGCGGTGACTGGAGATTTTGAAGTGTAATCGCCATACACGTAATCGGCTTGACTTGGTGTCTAAAGATTATATATGCTTATTTCTTTTCTGAAAGTCTAGCTAGATTTGGATTTGTGCTAGTGTAAGGAGCATCAGGAGCATGAAAAGGACTTATCAGCCCAACAATCACCGGCGAGCCAAAACTCATGGCTTTCGCCAGCGTATGAGCACTAAAGGAGGGCGACTGGTACTTAAGCGGCGTCGTGCTAAGGGCCGCAAACGGTTGACCCCAGAGCACTATTAATTGTCTTAATCAAGTCGCAATCCTGCTTCGGCAGGGCGCAGGGTAGCGACTTTTCTATACGACCCAAGGGCTCAAGCGTGGGTCATTATTATGTTATGTCCTCTGCATCTGCCATGGGGGCGTCGCTAACTAAAGCGGAACGCCTATTGCGCGGATATCAATTTCGACGCGTCTACGAGAAAGGACGGCGCTACAATTCTCATTTGTTCACGCTTTTTGCGTTGAAAAACCCTGAACCGATGTCTCGGCTCGGGATAACGGTAACGAGAAAGACCGGCAACGCGGTTCAGAGAAACCGATGCAAGAGGATATTGAAAGAGGTTTTCAGACGTCACAAAGTGATATTGAAAGGCAGCCTGGACTTGGTCTTCAATGTCAAGAAGGCTATGATCGAAGCTCCCTATCAAGAGGTCGAGGGAGAGTATCTGCGCTTGCTATCGCTATTGCAAAACTGATGAGTGCAGCAGTGTTAGCCTTGCTCCGCAGTTACCAATTGTTGATCTCGCCGTCACTACCGCCTGCCTGTCGCTTTTTCCCTACCTGCTCCCAATATATGTTCGAGGCAATTGAACGTTATGGGTTGGTGAGAGGAACTTATTTAGGTATTCGTAGGTTGCTGCGTTGTCATCCATTTCACCCTGGCGGATATGACCCGGTGAAGTAGCTGGCAGCGTTTTTTTCGTTTATGTCAACATTAGTTGCAACGGCGGTTTATACGTTAAGCAACAGAAAGTTTTTGATTAACCATGGAAAAGCGTTACATAGTTTTTATTGTGCTCGCATTTTTAGTAATGGCAGGATGGCAAGTTGTTGTTTCACGCCTTTATCCTGAATCAACAAAAGTCGCTAAACAGCAGCAACAACAGCCGCAGGAAAAACCTACTAGCAAAGAGCCTACGGTAACTCCTCCGCCTACCAACCAATCACTTACACCAACTCCTGTAACAAGCCCGGTCGGTACCCCCGTTGAAGCAGTTACAGCCCGTACTATTACAGTAGAAACGCCACTCTGGCGTGCCGTCTTCGACAATCGTGGTGCAGTGGTTAAATCGATGACAATGAAACAGCTCCCTGATGGGCGCGAGCTACGTGCAAGTGACTATGGCCAACTGGAGCTTGTCTCTCAGGAAGGGCTAGCCAAGGTAGGCGCCCCTTTCCGCCTAGAGGTTAACGAGAATCCTGAACTTACTAAAAGAGTCAATGAATCTTACTACCGTATTGAGCAAGATGGCGATACACTACAGATCAATCGTGGTGAAGAGAAGGATCTAATCTTCAACTTTCAAGATGGTACAGGCTTAACGGTAAGTAAACGGTTGCATTTTTATGGTGATCAATATCTTTTTGATGTTGCTGTAGACGCCTCATTGAATGGCCAACCACTGCCCACAAGCCTCTTGATTGGACCAAATTTTGGTGATCAGTCGGTTAAGCAGGTTGACTCTTATACCAATACACCACAACAGGTTATCGTAGAGCATGGTAACAACAAAGTGGAATTTCTTACTGCCGCCGATCTACAGAAACGCAGTGCACCTCCTGACAAAGAGCGTAGTTTTAGTGATGATGTTAAGTGGGTAGCTTCTGCTGACCACTACTTTGCGATGACTGTGATATCCCCTGCCAAGCTACCTAAAGCAACGATTCGCAATGATTTCACTAAAGAGCTGGTTGATGGTAATGAAACCTACAAGGATTATCTTTCGATCCAGTTCCCAGTGCTTAACAGCCAAAATTACCAGGTATTTGTAGGACCGAAGGATCGGCAACTATTTCAAGATATAAATAAGCGCTTAGGTGGAAGGGCAGACCTAGAAGATCTGATCAACTATGGTATGTTCTCATTTCTCGTCAAGCCGATCGTTCCAGTCCTTGAGCTACTTTTGAAAGGATTCTACAAACTTACCAGTAACTATGGTTGGGCAATTATATTGATGACTCTGATCATCAATATGCTCTTCTTTCCGCTACGTTGGAAGAGTTCTGTGGCAATGAAGAAGGTAGCTAAACTGCAACCTAAGATGAAAGAGTTGCAGGAGAAGATGAAGAAACTCAAGAAAGATGATCCTCGCCTACAAGAACTGCAACTAGAACAGGTTAAACTGATGAAAGAGGGCAATATGTTTGCTGGTTGCCTGCCTATGCTTATGCAGATACCGATCTTTTGGGCCTTCTTCATCTACTTGACGATCTCTATCGATGTACGCCATTCGCCATTCATTTTCTGGATTAAAGATCTTGCCGGGCCAGATCCAACCTACATATTGCCCATCATAATGACAGTCTCAATGATGGCTTATACTGCGCTAACTCCAACACCAAATGATCCCAGCCAGAAGATGCAAAAGATTATGACATCATATTTGATGCCTATCCTGTTACTCTTTCTTTTCTTCTTGAAAGCTCCTAGTGGATTGGTGTTGTACTGGATGTTCGGCAATATCGTTAGTATTGGCCAACAATTGATTATTAACAAAATGACCGTTGAACCGGCTTCGCCAGCAACTGCCGACAAAGCGGAAAGCGACAAGACACCTCGAGATAAGAACCGCACACAAACGGGAGACTTAGCCAATGTCCGATGAGACGGTTATTGAGAATCTCACTGATTTTGTAAACAGAGTAATAGAACTCTCTGGTTTAGAGTTAACGGCTCAAATAGAACGACACACCGACGCCTATATTGTCGAGATTGCTGGCGAAGATGTGCCACTATTACTGGGACGCAATGGCGAACTGTTAAATGCGCTAGAATATCTGGCCCATAAAACTTGTGGTCGGCAATTGCCAGCGGAAACCAGAATCGTGTTTGATTCGGAAGGTTTCCGCAATGTACGTGCGCGCGAGCTGCAATTGATGGCTATACATGCCGCCGAGCGTGTGCGAGTCAGCCGACGACCTTTTGTTTTTGAACCTATGTCACCTGGCGAGCGACGCATTATTCATCTGGCGCTTGCCGAAGATGCTAGTGTGCGTACAGAGAGCCAAGGAGAAGGCGACGATCGCAAGGTTACAATCCATCCTAACAAGTAACACTATTTTCAAGTTTATTAATTGTATCTTTTCTGTGTCCTTGTGGCGGAAGGGAAATGCTTGTTTTTGATGACACGATTGCAGCAATCTCCACGCCCCCTGGCCGCGGTGGTATTGGTGTTGTACGGCTAAGTGGAACCGCTGCACGCACTATTTTAAGACAGTTATCGCCTACAGTAGATGTGGAGGCGATCCAGCGCGCTCAGGTTGTCGAGTTACAAGATGATGAAGGAAATTTTCTTGATGAAGCTGTGGTTGTCTACTTTCAAGCTCCTAAATCCTATACTGGTCAGGATGTTGTAGAGATCAGTTGTCATGGCAGCCCATTTGTGTTGGGGCGATTGCTGCGTCTATGTTTCAAACTTGGGGCAAGAGCAGCTACTCCTGGTGAATTCACATTACGTGCTTTTGCAGCCGGACGAATAGATCTTACCCAAGCCGAAGCTGTACGAGATCTTATTGATGCACAGACCGAGTATCAAGCTAAACTGGCCTCGCGACAGCTCAAGGGTGAACTGTCACGCTTCCTTCAGCCTGTCAAAGATGAGCTTTTAGATATCATCGTACACCTAGAATCAACAGTAGAATTCGTCGAAGAGAATCTTGATACAGAGTCGATTGATGCGCTCGCAGTGCGGCTGGGACAATTAATCGAAGGGTTGACACGATTAGCAAAAAGCTATCAGTATGGACGAATTATTCGCGAGGGCCTCAAACTTGCTATTATTGGTCGCCCCAACGTAGGAAAATCGAGCCTCTTTAATGTGTTACTACAAGAAGAGCGAGCCATCGTTACCGATATTCCTGGCACAACTCGTGACAGCTTGAGTGAACAAGCCAGCCTTGGTGGCATTCCAATTAGGCTTATTGATACGGCTGGTATACGTGTGGCTAGTGATATCGTAGAGCAACTCGGCATCGCGCGTAGTTATGCTGCGATGGCAGATGCTGACCTTATCTTACAAGTAATAGATGGCTCACAATACCTAACCGAAGAAGATTGGCAGCTACTGAGTGAATGCCGCCAGAGCCATACTCCTTTTGCAATTATTGTTAATAAGATCGATCTAGGGTTGCAGTTGAATATCAAAGAGCTGGCTGATCAATTTGGCCAAGATAATATCTTCCCTATCTCTGCTAAAACCTGTCAAGGTATAGATCAACTACAAACAGGTTTGACAGCAATGTTTCTTGGCAGAGAGGACTCCCGTAATGACACACTAATACTTGATGCACGCCACTTCTCATTGATAAGTGAGAGTATAGAAGAGCTCAATAGTAGTCTTAATCGCCTACGAGAAGGCTTCTCGGAAGAGGTAGCGCTCTATCATCTACATAGTGCACTTAAGAAATTAGGCGAGATTACTGGTGAGACTACTATCGAGGATATCCTTGGACGTATTTTTGCGACCTTTTGCATAGGAAAATAGTTGGCGTTAAGGAGAGAAATGTCGGCCGCCGACATCATTTATGTCGGCATGCCGACGTAAAAGTTTTCCACAACCAAGATCAGGTTTTCTTCCGATTATTATAGGTTAAATCAGAGTAATGATAGCTAGTTGCTGTTTTCCACAGGTTGTGGAAATTTCACTTTATTTTATCCTTTCAACTCTGGAATAATTCTCTTTTGGCTGATGTGGAGGAGTAGTTATGACGCATTTCAATGAGCAGTTTGATGTCGTGGTAGTAGGTGCAGGTCATGCTGGCTGCGAAGCTGCACATGCTGCCGCAAAATTAGGATGCAAGACCGCGCTGGTAACCATCAACCTAGATCTGGTTGCTCAAATGTCTTGCAACCCTGCGGTAGGAGGAATTGCCAAAGGCCATCTTGTCCGTGAAATGGATGCCTTAGGTGGTTTGATGGGTCGCATAATCGATCAGGTAGGGATACAGTTTCGTGTCCTTAATCGTAGCCGTGGGCCAGCAGTCCAATCTCCTCGTGCTCAAGCCGACCGAGGACTCTATCGCGCTGAAATGCGGCGTCAATTGGAGACAATTCCCAATCTATATTTGCGTCAAGGTGAAATTGTAGAGCTGTTGGTAGAACAAGATCGAATTATCGGGATAGAATTCATTGATGGACGTAAGTTCGCAGCCAAGGCAGTAATAATTACCACCGGAACCTTCCTCAATGGCCTTATTCATATAGGCTCACGCACCTATCCCGCCGGACGATCTGGAGAGATCTCTGCTATCCTGCTTAGCCAATCGATACGTCGATTAGGGTTTCGTATGGCCCGTCTTAAGACTGGTACCTCACCACGCCTGGATGGACGTACCATAGACTTTTCCCGGTTTGAATCACAACCTGGCGATGATGATCCAACCCCCTTTTCGTTCCGTACGAAAAAGATTAGTCAACCGCAGATCTGTTGTTATATTGCCTACACTACTCCGGCAGTGCATGAGATTATTCGCGAGAACCTCTCTCGTTCTCCACTCTATAGTGGCCAGATCCAGTCAGTCGGTCCACGCTATTGTCCATCAATTGAAGACAAGATTGTCAAGTTTGCTGACAAGGAACGGCATCAACTCTTTCTTGAGCCAGAAGGTCATAACACCAACGAAGTCTATTTGAATGGCTTTTCTACTAGTCTACCTTTAGACGTACAGGAGCAGAGTGTACGTGCTATTCCTGGACTGGAGAAGGTTGCTATGCTCAGACCAGGATATGCTATTGAGTATGATATGGTAGATCCTACCGAACTCTATGCCACATTAGAGACCAAACGTATTAAGAGATTATTCCATGCTGGTCAGATAAATGGTACTACCGGTTATGAGGAGGCAGGATGTCAGGGCTTAATCGCTGGTATTAATGCAGCGCTAGCGGTGCAAGGCCGTGAAAAATTGATACTGCCCCGTGCTTCCAGTTATATAGGTGTTCTTATAGATGATCTAATCTCTCGTGGTGTTGATGAACCGTACCGAATGTTCACTTCTCGTTCCGAGGTACGCTTGCTATTACGTATCGATAATGCTGATCAGCGACTTACCCCACTAGGTCGACGTATAGGTATGGTTTCTGATGAAGAGTTTGCCACTTATGAAACCAAACAGGATCGTATCAATGAACTTAAGCAGCTACTCGCCAAGACACGTGTAACACTAGCTAGTAAGGCACTCAATGACTTCTCTGCTAGTACCAGAATTAGGCTTAATGAAGCTACCTCACTGGCGCAGCTTGCCAAACGGCCTGAGACCACAGCAGAGGCGCTTAGCCTACTGCTGCCAGATCAACAACGTAATCATATATCCAGCGAGGAGCTCTCTGTTGCTGTCAATGATATTAAGTATGCTGGTTATGTTGAAACCATGCGAGTGCAGGTAGAACGATTAGCAAAAGCCGAAGCCAGGCGAATACCAGTCGATTTTGACTATAGCGCACTCTCAGGCCTCTCTCGTGAGATGGTTGAGAAGCTTTCTAAAGTACGACCTGAAACGATTGGTCAAGCTGCACGTATTCCTGGCGTCACTTCTGCAGCGCTTTCGATTATCAATCTACAGTTAGAACTGCGACTACATGCTCGTGGGTGATAAATAGTTCAATGCAATCTGTCGCTGACTTAATGGGAATAGAGCTGGCACGTCTAGCTCAGCTCTATTCCCTTTCTATCTCATCTACCGTAATAGAACAGACCTGTAAACATTTCTCGCTACTGCTTAAATGGAACAAAAAGATCTCCCTTACTGGAATTACTGAACCGCAGGCAGCGGCTCGGCAGCTCTACTTTGAAGCATTTTATGCTGCCCAACTGATCCTACCTGGACTCAGCGAAGCCGCTGATATTGGCTCAGGAGGCGGTTTTCCTGGACTACCAGTCAGTCTATTACATCCTGAAATACTCTTTACTCTGATCGAAGCCGACCGCCGTAAAGCCGCTTTTCTTAGCGAAGTGCGCCGTAACTTAAACCTAAACAATATCCAGATTACCAATAACCGCTTTGAAAACTTAACCACACATTTCTCGCTAGTGATGGTACGCGCACTGGAGCGGTTTCAAGCCCAAATGCCGCGTCTCTTTGAGTTCTTCTCTCAATCTCAACAAGTACTGCTCTTTCTTACAACCAGTGCAATTGAAGATCTAAAAACCTCTCCTCAATTGCAACCCTCACTCTCCTATTGGCAATTGCAGACGATCTCGCTACCAGAAAGCCGTGAGCGGGCAGTTCTTTCATTACTACGAAAGGCTAGTTTCACGTGAAACGAAGCGAGTCGGAAGTTTCACGTGAAACAGCCTATCAGATGTCCGACCTGCCCTTTATTTCCCGGATCGGCTATGGTATCTTCACCGAAAAGATAGCGAAATAGCGGGGGCAATGGTAGGAGAAGGCAGAACATGGCAAAGATCATAGCAATCGCAAACCAGAAGGGCGGCGTAGGCAAGACCACCACAGCAATAAACTTAGCTGCCAGCCTGGCTGCGGGTGATATGCACACACTATTAATCGATATAGATCCACAAGCAAACACCACGGCAGGAATGGGTATTGGGCGTAATCAACTACGTCGCAGTTTCTATCATGTACTGGTATTAGGTGAGCCACTGGGAAATACAATAATTAACACCGAGTTAGAACAGCTACTACTTGTTCCTGCGGATCGCAATCTAGCGGGAGCAGAGATAGAATTAGTAGATATAGAGGCGCGTGAATACCGATTGAAAACCCTCCTTGAACCTTGGCGAGAGCGATTCGACTATATCATTATTGACTGTCCTCCTTCATTAGGACTATTAACCGTAAACGCATTAGCCGCGGCAGATTCAGTACTTGTTCCCGTACAATGTGAATATTTTGCCTTGGAAGGAGTATCAGCAATCTGGGATACGCTTGTGCGGGTACGTCGCAGCCTCAACCCTAACTTGGCGGTGGAAGGTTTTCTATTAACAATGTATGATGAGCGTACTAAACTTTCCACTCAAGTAATGTCGGATCTACGCGATTTTCTCGGCAAACAGGTTTTTGAAACCACGATACCGCGCAACATCAAACTGGCAGAAGCACCCAGTCATGGTAAACCGATAATACTTTACGATATTAAATCGCGGGGCGCCGACAGTTATCTACGGCTTGCCCAGGAGGTAATCAGCAATGACAAAAAAGGCGCTCGGTAAAGGGCTCTCAGCACTATTACCGGTTAGTAGCAGTAGTAATGAGGAGTTAATGGAACTAGATCTAGATCTACTAGAGGCCAATGAAGAGCAGCCCCGCACCCATTTTGACGAGCAACGCTTGGATGAGTTAGCCGAATCTATTCGTGCTAATGGACTGGTACAGCCGATTCTGGTACGCCGTAAGGGTGGCCGCTATCAAATTATTGCTGGTGAGCGACGCTGGCGTGCGGCTCAACGCGCTAATCTACACAAAATCCCTGCCGTTGTGCGTGAAATACCAGACGACAAGCTACTCGAATTGGCGCTAGTAGAGAATATTGCCCGCCAGGAATTGAACCCTATTGAAGAGGCACATGCTTATCAGAGATTGATCACTACACATGGATTAACACAAGAGCAGGTTGCCCGCCGTGTTGGTAAGGATCGCTCTTCTGTCACCAATATTCTACGGTTACTAAAACTGCCTGCCGATATCCAGCAACTAGTGGAGAAGGAGCAACTCTCTATGGGGCATGCGCGGGCATTGTTACCATTAGAAGATGCTGAGGCACAGCGTCGCCTGGCTAGTAAAATAATTAATGAAGCCCTCTCAGTACGTGATGTTGAACGGCTGGTTGAGCAATGGCGCTCAGTTGGCTTGCAGGAGAGTGAACGTTCAGAAACGCTGCCAATCGATCCTAATATCAAAGCAGCAGAGCGACGATTAGAAAAACAGTTAGGCACACAGGTAAGAATCGTATTACACAAAAATGGTGGACGCATTCAGATTGAGTTCCATACTGAAGAAGAGATGCAACGAATCTATGATCTATTGATAAACAAAGAGACTTAATTATCCGCTCTGATCCGTGAAAAGTATGCTATTCAACCTCTTTCAGGAAAATTTTTCTTTTGCTGAAAGCAATTAATAAAGTAGAATAAGTGTGGTATTTTCTCTAATTAATTAATAAATGGGCTGAAGGAAAATTTTCAATACCGGCTCTCAGCTATTAATCCAGTGCTTTCAATAGGTTAGCGTAAGCCATCAACCGTTAAACTCCAGCCCTAGAATGGTACGCACCTATTTCCTCACTTTAGCCTAATAATTGAGGGTTAATAATTTGAGTAGGTTGAGTGAAAAATTACGCACAACATTCAGTCGGCTAGTGCTGGAGTGGGGCATTAGTCCTCGCTATCAGACATCTCTACCGCTAGAGTTCCGCATAGTTAGTGCTGGTCGAACCAAAAAATCCTCCCGTAGTCTTAGTGGTCAGACTTACGATGTCAGTGAGACTGGTATCAGTATTCTCTCTGAATTGATTGCTGCTGACGGCCTACATGCCTATATCAGTAACGATATGATCACCGATACACATCTGGAGATAGAACTAGATCTGCCTAAACAGAAGATCTCCTTGGTAGGACAGACACGTCGCTACCAGAAACTACAAACCTCTCAACTTCCCTTCAGCTATTTACTAGGAATTAAGATCGTCAATATCTCACCAGAAGATAGGAAAGCTTTCCTAAACTATATTGCGGATCTCAAACGCGATCCCAAATTGCGTATGCCTCGTTATTGAAAACCTTAGTTTAAAACTACTATTCCACAACTCGGTTACGATTATCTAGTTTGAGCAGGCGTGGCCAATAATGTGATGCTTCTGAATTTGAAACAATCAGATAACTAGCAATGGTTATTTGATCTGTTAGGGTAGCAAAAGAGGCATAAGCACTACCCAGCATAACTTGGCCGCTATTACGTTCGGCACGTAAAGCAAAGCTGGTCAGTCTTGCCCCTGTCTGTATATTAACAAGTTCTAACTGCTCATATTCAACAATATCGGCACTATCAAGCAGATGAGAATCAATGGCCACGCCTGCCACTCTATGTTCATCTAGCGCAGTAACCTGCGCATTGATAAGCAGCGACTTTAACAGTAGACGCTGCATCTATCTTTAATCCTCCTCTGGAATACTTGAATTAAGCACGATATTGTCGATTAATCGGGTACGGCCAACATAGGCAGCAAGTGCAATTAATGCTGGCTGTGTCTCGTCAATCATAGCAATTGGATCCAGCCGCTCAGTATCAACAATGGCAGCATAGTCGATACGCGCTAGCGGTTCACCATCGATCAACTGACGTATTGTACCCAATATCGTAGTTGCATCCCGCTCGCCTGCTTCATAAAGTGCACGTGCTTCTGTCAGCGCTCGGTGCAATACTACTGCAGCCTTACGCTCATCACTATTGAGGTAGTTGTTACGAGAAGACATTGCTAGACCGTCTGGTTCGCGTAGTATTGGACAGACGGCAATCTCAGTATCAAGACAAAGATCGGCCACCATACGCTTGATGATAATGATCTGTTGGGCATCTTTCTGTCCAAAGAAAGCAAAATCGGGCTGAATAATATTGAGCAGTTTCATCACCACAGTGGTGACACCACGAAAATGGCCAGGCCGCGTAACGCCACAGAGTTTTTCGCTTAGCTCTTCAACAACGACAAAAGTGGTGAAGTCCTCAGGATAGACCTCATCAATATTGGGGGCAAAGAGATAATCAACTCCACGTGTAGCAACCATCTCAGCGTCGCGAGCAAGATCGCGGGGATAGGAATCGAAATCCTCTCCCCGGCCAAACTGTATAGGATTAACAAAGATTGAAACAACTACGATATCAGACATGGCGCGCGCACGCCGAACTAGACTTAAATGACCCTCATGCAATGCCCCCATAGTAGGGACAAAACCAACCTTGCGACCATCACGGCGTAATTTGCGCGCCACTGAACGCATTCGCGGAATACGATTGATAATTTCCATAGTGACCTTACGACCGCCGCAGTTTCGCTGCGACCTCAACAGGCATATGATAAGCCTCCGTTTCGGAAGGGAAACAACCATCACGCACGTCATTAGCATAATTAGTAAGCGCTTCGCTAATGACTTTTTTCAGATCTACATATTTACGTACAAATTTAGCTTGATGGCCAAAAGTAAGCCCTACCAGATCCGAGTAGACAAGGATCTGCCCATCACAGTAATGGCCCGCACCAATCCCGATCGTAGGCACATTAACACGCTCTGTAATGATACGGGCAATCTCAACAGGAATTCCCTCCAAAACAATTGAGAAGACGCCGGCACGTTCAAGCGCAATTGCATCATCGATCAAGCGTTGTGCCGAGTCGATAGTCTTACCTTGCACTTTATAGCCACCCATCTTATGCAAGGATTGCGGCATAAGTCCTATATGACCCATCACAGGAATCTCATTCTCAACCAGTGCTTCTACTACTTGTACACGGCTACGGCCACCTTCTATCTTTACCGCCTCCATTCCTCCTTCTTTAATAAAGCGCACCGCGGCGGCTAATGTGCACTCCTCACTGATATGGTAAGAACCGAAGGGCATATCCCCCACTACCAGAGCACGCTTGCAACCACGCCGCACCGCTCGCGCCAACATTAGCATCTCATCGAGCGTTACGGAGAGTGTATTCTCATAACCCAGTACAACGTTACTGAGCGAATCACCCACCAAAATTATGTCGATTCCAGCCTCATCAACTAGCCGTGCCGATGGGTAATCATAAGCCGTCAGCGCAGTAATTTTTCCCTTATTTTTGCGATCACGGATTTTTTGCGTAGTTACCTTATCTGTAGTTTCACTACCGAAATGGCTCATAAAAATTCCTTAGGATTCGAGAGATCCTCGCGATGCTTAGTTTATTATAAAGAACTTGTATTAGTATGGAAAGCTTGATCAGGACCGATAGCGGAAGACTTTGCCTGGTAGACGCAATTCGCTGAGCAGTTGTGTATAACTGATCTTCAATTTTGGATGTAGAGCATGCGGGAGCAGTTCAGCTAGTGGCATAAGCACAAAACGCCGGTTGTGTAATCGGGGATGTGGCAAGATCAGATCAGATCGATCTTCGCTGATCAGATCGTCATAGATCAGTAGATCCAGATCGATCACACGTGGACCTTTGGTGATCTCCCGATCTCGACCTAGATCAGCCTCGATCTTTAAGCAGATCGAGAGTAGATCTTGCGGATCTGGCAGTGGATCTGCTGCGATCGCGATCATATTTAAGAAAGAAGGCTGATCTAAGTAATCGACTGGTTCGGTCTCATAAATACTAGATAGATTCACTAGCCTTATGCCTGCCGCGATAAGAGCTGTGATGGCACGTAAGAGATAAGCAGCCCGATCACCCAGATTCGAGCCTAGGCCGATCACGGCCTGATGTTTGGCAATCGTAGCGCTGTTGATCGGGGATTTAGCTATCAACATATAGACCTAAGAAAGGGTGTAATAGATATAAGATTTTCCACACTCGGCTTTTGCAGAAAAATAGCGTATAATTGAACCACTCGCAAGCGAGAACAACCGCGCTCCTCACCGGTCGTGGCTCATTAATGACGATAAGTACCATCTGGCTCGCTGCCGTAACATTAATGATAAGGAGCTGATTATTCCCTCTCTATGCAGCGCAAAATATTAATTGCTGATGACAACGTAACCATGCGTAAAGAGTGGCAACAGTTGCTGCAAGGCCAAGGTTATGATGTTGTCACAGTTGGCAACGGCGATCTTGCGATCGCAAAGATACATGAATTTCGCCCTCATATGGTAATGCTTGATGTAATAATGCCAGGCAAGACCGGTTATGAAGTATGCGATTATATTAAAACTCAGACAGAACTGAGTGAGACTCCAGTTATTCTTACCTTTAGTGAAAATGAGCCTTTTGATCTTAGCGAAGCGCGTCGTGTGGGCGCTACCCGCTGTGTACCAAAATCGATTGATCCAGAGAGCTTAATTGTTATTCTTAATTTTATTTGGGCTGGTGTTACCCCTATCGAGTATGCTCAACCCTTCTCTGAGATCAATCGTGGCAACTCTGCTGCTATGCTAGAAGAATCTGTATCTGAATTGGAAATTACTCCTGTCAGTGAAGAAGACAAAGCACCATCTGAAGATGATCATTCAGCCTACATGTTTGAGATCAAAATAGAAGCCCCTACTGTTATTGAAGAGCGACCTATAGAAGAGTTACCGGCACCATTGGAAATACATGCAGAAGCCAATGAGGTTGAAATTCCTGGACTAGAAGCTTCGAAAAAGCGTACGCAGGCAAGTGAGCAAAACTTAATGGAAGCTAAAAAACTTGCTGCTGCCGCTGGTATCACAGGCTCTCAGCTTGAATTAGCAGAAAATCTCCTAGAACAACCCATTGTAGATGATCATTTCAAATTTGATCCTACTTACGACCAGCCTGAAGATTCAGACGATCTGCTCCAAATAACTCAGCAATTAAATACAAGTTACTGCCGCGAATGTGGGGCACGAGTAGAAACTGGCGATGTCTTTTGTGTTGAATGTGGCGCAGCCGTTGATGAAGAGATGATTCAGCTACCAACAGATCTCAACTGCGAACAATGCGGTCAGGCGATCCATCCTGGTGATGTCTTCTGTTTAAATTGTGGCGCAGTTCAATAAACCTTTATCACAATACAAATGCACCTAGGTGTGGACCTGGATTATTGAGCGCGGCGCGCAATGCTAGTGCTAGACAGGCGCGAGTCTCTTCAGGTCTTATTACCGCATCAACAAAGCCACGAGCAGCCGCGAACTTAGCATCAAGTTGATGTTCGTAATCAGCACGCACACTATCCATTGCTGTGCTCAATTCAGTATCTATCTCTTTTCCCTGCTCTTTTAGCTTATCTAGTTGGGCACTGAAGAGTGCCATCACCGCCGAATCACCTTCCATTACTCCCATACGTCCAGTAGGCCAAGTGAAGATAAAATCTGGATCGAAGCCTTGTCCCGCCATTGCGTAATAGCCGGCACCAGAAGCGTGATTAATGGTAAGAACGATCTTGGGTACGCTAGCAGTAGCCATTGCTTCTACAAAACGTGCACCAGCACGAATGATGCCTGATTGCTCTGCCTCAGCACCCACCATAAAGCCAGAGACATCTTGAATGAAGAGTAATGGAGTGCCATGTCGATTGCAGGTCTCAATAAAGTAAGCGACCTTCTCAGCACTATCAGTATAGATAATACCGCCAAACTTGGGTGGCTTACCTTTAGGCCCACGAATCAGCCCACGCTGATTGGTGATAATTCCTACGGGAATACCGCAGATACGTGCATGCCCAGTAAGCATCTCTTTTGCATAGTCGGCTTGAAACTCATCTAGATGACCTTCGTCAAGAATACAGTCAAGCACCATACGCATATCATAAGGAAGACGATGATCAGCAGGAACTATTTCATAGATCTCTTTTTCAGGACGCTTGGATGGCAATGGGTTTTCGATCGAGACTCTGGGGGTAAGTTTGGCAGGAAGTTCAGACACCAATTCACGTAAGCGTTCAATACAGCGATCGTCATTCTCTACACGATAATGGGCAACACCACTTATCTCAGTGTGCATACGTGCCCCCCCCAGTGTTTCACTATCAACAGTCTGGCCTGTTGCACCCTTCACCAAATTGGGACCGCCTAATCCCATAAAACTGCTGCCTTCAACCATAATAATCACATCACTGAGCGCAGGAAGATATGCTCCTCCAGCAACACATTGTCCCATCACAGCAGCCAGTTGAGGTACTTTCAAATAATGCCGCATTATCGAATTGTAGAAAAAGATCCGCGCTGCACCATACTGTCCAGGAAAGACACCACCTTGATAAGGTAGGTTGACTCCTGCAGAATCGACCAAATAGAAGATTGGCACACGACAACGCATTGCTATCTCTTGCGCGCGTAGCATCTTCTTGATTGTCTCTGGCCACCAGGAACCTGCTTTCACAGTGGCATCATTGGCAACCACAACCGCCTCACGTCCACAGACACGTCCAAAGCCTGTGATTACTCCAGCAGCAGGGGCTTGACCTTCATATTCATCGTAGGCTACCAACAGCCCTATTTCCTGAAAGTATTCATTAGCATCAAATAGTTTTGCCACTCGCTCACGTGCAGTGAGCTTTCCCTGTTTGTGTTGTTTGCTGATCTTGTCTGGCCCGCCACCGAGTTTGAGCCGTGATTCTAACTCGTTCAACTCTGCAACAAGCACACCCATATGGGTCTGTTCTTCCACACTATGTCCTTCTTCAGTTCGATGCATTTTGGGCTACTTGTACCTTTCTACGAGGCCTTGGCACTACGTTTTTTCGCTGCTGGGCGCCTGGCTGGCTTCGTGGATGGATTTTCGGGAGCTTTCTTCTGTTTGAAAAATTTATTCACTTCTTCCAGTGTAAGGTAACGGTACTTTCCAACTGGCAAACCACGATCAGTAAGGTGACCAATACGTGTGCGGCGAAGCTTCACGACTGAGTGGCCTATAAGATCAAACATCTTACGAATTTGATTATTGCGTCCTTCATAGAGTGTTATTTCAAACCAGGTGTTGCCTGCTTCACTAGTCTCCAGTTTGCGGATCTCGGCTGGCGCAGTACGTTTGTCATCAACGACAATACCCCTGCGTAAGCGTCCAATTGCCTCTACAGGAGGCGATCCTTTAACTTTCACCTGATAGATTTTCGGGATATGTTCCCTAGCAGTAGTAATGATCTTGGTAAGAGCACCATCATTGGTGAGAATAAGCAGCCCTTCTGTATTGAAATCAAGACGACCAACAGGATAGAGGCGGCCCAATGTTTCTGGTATTAAACTGGTAACCAATGGTCGCTTTTGTGGATCAGAGAGACTAGCCAGGTAACCTTTCGGTTTGTTGAGTAGTAGGTAGATCTTTTTCTTCTGCTCTAATCGCGGATTTATCAGCTTACCAGCAACTTTGATATGATCGCGTTGAGGGTCTGCTTTGCTGCCCAGTTCGCGAACTACTTGGCCATTCACAGTCACTTCGCCGTTTAGTATCATCTGCTCGGCTTTGCGCCGAGAAGCAATACCGGCAGCAGCAATCAATTTTTGCAGACGCTCTTCCATAAACGATTCCCATTAATTGGTAACAAGCTCTTCGAAATCTTCTATGCTAGGTAGTTCAGAAAGATCCTTCAGACCAAACTGAATAAGAAACTCTCTTGATGTGCCATACATCACTGGTCGTCCTACACAGTCTTTGCGCCCCTTTGGTACGATCAATCGGCGATCAAGTAGTGTCTTGATTGCTGATGAAGAGCTTACCCCACGTATCTCCAGTATCTCTGGGATCGTCACAGGCTGTTTGTAAGCAATAACTGCGAGTGTCTCAAGTGCTGCCAAGCTCAGTTTAGCAGAAGGTTTAGTCTTAAGATAGACACGTACATGCTCGTGGTAACAGGGTCGTGTGGAGATCCGCCAGCCACCTGCGATCTCTCGAATCTCAAGACCGCCTGGGCGCATATTAAATTCTTGCACCAATTCTT
>JBFLVQ010000018.1:0-36275 GCA_040758525.1 Acidobacteriota bacterium | reverse complement strand
GAAACATTATTAAATCATAAGCGTGCTGGTAATTCTATTGCCTCATGGAAAGATGATAAAGTAGTTATTCTTTCTCCAGAAGAAATACCAGTTGAAATAAAGTAAAAATTTAAAAGCGCGGCTAAACTCCGCATTCGGCGGCTGCCAGCAAAGTTTTATAAAAGGCCAGCAAGAATACCTAAAGGCGAAGGGCATCTTGATGCAACCGTCAATGTGTAGGGATCTTGACAGAGCTATCAGCGCCCCCCTTAGCTTTATCGAGTTCAGCGCGTAATTCATTAACCGGCTCTTGTTGTGGGCTTACCTGTTTAAAGAGTTCAAAAGTCTCTTCGGCAGCTTTAAGATTCTTTAGTCCAATTAATGCACGCACTTTGTTGTAAAGTGTAGGCCCATACTTTGGCTCGATAGCAAGCGCTTTTTCATAATGAGAGAGCGCAGTATTATAGTCAGGCGGCTCACGGAACATATAGGTACTGCCCAGATCGGTATGTAGATTCACATCATTGGGCTTGATTTTAAGCGCCTTTTCATACCATTGAACAGCCTCTTGCATCAGCTTCTCATCCTTCTTATCACGACCTGTGTCATAACAGATATTACCTAGCTGCATCAGTGGCTCATATTCTTCCGGCTTCTGTTCATGGGCTTTAAGGAAAAACGGTTTAGCGGTTTCTGGGCGCTGCACTTCCATATATAAGTAATTCGCCACTCGCATCTGTGAATCGTAGTCCTGATTCTTCTGACCATATTCAGTAGCGACCTTGACCTGTTCCTCAATCTCTGCCTGAGAGACAGTTGGATGGCCTTCGGGTAATTTCTCATTGCCCTTGACTGCGCCTGGCTTAGCAGTAGCGCTAGCTGGCTGCTCATTAAGCGAGTTGGTGATCATAAACCCAATCACAAAACCGAGCGCCAGTCCAATAATTAAGAAGAGCACGCCGCTGAGACTATTATTTACTTTATTCTGGTTTTCTTTTGTTGTTGCCATATGCTTTACCTGTGGCGAGATGATGTGTCAAAGTGGATCGATAAGCCGAATTCTGTTTCCTGGTTATAACCAGGATGGCGATCATTCATCTAGGCCATGCGTTACCACACAGCTCAAGCAACCTACCCGAAGGTCGCGCCAGCTACGCTTGGCGTAGCTAGACTCGGACGGGCCGCCCGAAAACGCCTCCCTATTTGGTTTTGCACCACGGAGAGTTTGCCTAGCCAGATGTGTTACCACACCTGCTGGTGGGCTCTTACTTTAAGGGCTTGCGCCCCCCACCGTTTCACCCATCACCTGTGCAACATAGTAGAAGCAACTTCTACTATGTTGTCATCGGCTGGTCTGTTCTCTGTTGCACTTGTCGTCGGGTCACCCCGCCTGGCCGTTAGCCAGTCCGCTGCCCTCTGGTGTTCGGACTTTCCTCTCTTTGGCCCGCACGGTTGTAACGGTCAGCCGTTTCCAGCGGCACCAAACAGCGATCACCTAATCCACTTTGACAACCCACAGATTGTAACACAAGATCACTCTCGCCTTAATCCCTTCTTAACGGCACAATACCACTATATGCGACCACAAGGGTTTGGAGAAAGGGTAAGGATGTTGTATATCAATTGAGACAAATCGGCTACCCAATCTTTAGTGCTGTCTACCAACACGTAAATAAGACAGCAGATAAGGAGCGCAGGCATGAGAGGAGGGGCAAAACATCGTCCTGGAGAAGCCAGTATAAGCAGGCGCAAACAGGTCCAGAAAGATTGGTGGGAGCGTATCTTTGGGCTGCACTCGGCGGGTAGTAGCGTACGTACAGAGTTGATTGCTGGCGCTACCACTTTTGTCACAATGGCCTATATTATTTTCGTCAATCCTACAATTCTTGCCGATGCTGGTATGCCATTTAACGCGGTACTGGCAGCTACCTGTATTTCTGCTGCGGTCGCCTCGCTAGTAATGGGTCTATATGCAAACTATCCCATTGCGCTGGCTCCCGGTATGGGTATTAATGCTTATTTCACTTATTCTGTGGTAAAAGGATTAGGGTTGAGTTGGCAAACTGCATTAGGGGCAGTCTTTATCTCTGGAGTTATTTTTATCTTACTCACGATAGTGCGAGTGCGACAACTGATACTCAATTCTATTCCTACTACTATTCATGCCTCAGTAGCAGCAGGTATAGGACTCTTCATCGCTTTTCTGGGTCTACGTAATGGGGGCTTTGTTATTGGTAATAAAGAGACCTTTGTAACGATCGGGAAACTAACAGAACCAGCTACAATACTAGCTGCGCTGGGACTGATAATTACTGGAGCATTGATTGCACGGCGTATACGTGGCGCGATTCTAATAGGTATCCTTATTACTACAGTAGCAGCAATTGTTTTAAAGCTAGCACCATTGCCAACAGGGATTGTGCAATGGCCAGAATTGAGCACCACCTTTGCTAAATTGGATGTGCGTGGCGCACTCGCGCGTGGTGTTTTCGATATAATATTCATCTTTCTTTTTGTTGATCTATTCGATAACGTAGGCACATTGGTTGCTGTAAGCAAACAGGCAGGTTTTCTCAATGAAAGAGGCGAATTACCACGCGCTGATCGTGTGCTACTGGCCGATGGTGTGGGTACAGTAGTAGGCGCGATCTGTGGCACCTCGACGGTGGTCTCATATATAGAGAGTGCTGCCGGCGTCTCAGAAGGTGGCCGTACCGGCTTAACTGCAGTAACAGTGGCAGCGCTTTTTGCCCTGGCACTCTTCTTTGCGCCATTGATTGGCGTAGTACCCGCCCTTGCTACTGCGCCAGCGCTGATTGTTGTGGGTAGCTTGATGATGCTCTCGATTCGGCATATAGATTGGAGTGATGCAGCACAAGCATTACCTGCTTTTCTTACTATGATTGCGATACCATTTACTTTCAGTATCACAAATGGACTAGCGCTTGGCTTTATTAGCTATCCATTGATGATGGCATTGAGTGGGCGGGCACGACAGGTAGGCTGGTTGGTCTATCTGCTGGCGCTGCTTTTTATCCTGCGCTATGCCTACCTAGGCAGCGCAGGGTAGTGTAGAATGCCTGGAAAAACTTTTCCCGATAAGGAAATCTTATGAATCCCAAACAACCTGTAGCCAATTTTTGGATTGCTGATCATGCCCTACAACGCTTTATAAGCCGCCGACTGCCGCCTGTACTATTAGAATCGGCCGAGCGCCAATTGATAGAGATGGGTGAACAGGCTGTGAAATTCTTTGATCCACGCGCAGCTCTGGCAGACCGCCATACACCTGTGTTGAGGAATTATGATCGTTATGGTAACCGTGTTGATGAGATCGATTTTCATCCCGCCTATTTGGATATGGTAGAGCGAGCATATGGAGCAGGATTGGTTGCGCTACATTATGACGAGCAGATGCGCACACATTATGGCTATATTCCTTATACCTTCAGCCTTACTCTCTGTTATCTGTTTGCGCAGGCCGAGAGCGGGCTCTTCTGTCCTGTCTGTATGACAGATGGTGCTGCACGTGTGCTGACAAAATTTGCTGATGAGAATCTTAAACGCCGCTTCTTGCCACGTTTAACTGCTCGCAAACGAGCAGATCTATATCAAGGAGCAATGTTTCTTACTGAACAACAAGGTGGTTCGGATGTAGGCGCAAATACTACTCGAGCAGTACGCGCTGAACGAGGTTGGCAGCTCTATGGACGTAAATGGTTTTGTAGCAATGCTGGCGCTGAAGTGATGTTGGTGCTAGCGCGCCCTGATGGCGCACACGATGGCACACGTGGATTAGGTCTGTTTCTAGTACCAAAATGGTTAGATGATGGTACACGTAACAACTATCGTATAGACCGACTCAAGGACAAATTAGGAGTACGCTCGATGCCAACCGGCGAAGTCACTTTTGAAGGCACATTTGCCTATGCGGTTGGCAATGTCGAGCGAGGTTTCGCCTATATGGCGGAAATGATTAATCTCTCTCGTCTCTACAATGCGGTAGCTTCGGTGGCAATTATGCGCCGCGCGGTTTACGAAGCAGTAGCACATGCCTCTACACGATCAGCCTTTGGACGTCTAGTTATAGAGTTCCCATTGATGCAGCGCACACTTGCTGATCTTATTGTTGAACAACAGGCCGCCTTTCAGATCCTGTTTGAAGGAGTGCGATTAATAGATCTCATAGATAACAATCAGAGCGATACAACTACAGAGCGACAATTACGTCTACTGACACCACTAATCAAATACTATACGGCACGCCAGGCGGTATGGGCAGCCAGCGAGGCAATGGAGGTATTGGGTGGCAATGGTTATATAGAAGAATTTGTCACAGCACGACTGTTACGCGATGCACAGGTATTGCCCATTTGGGAGGGAACAACCAATATCCTTACTCTAGATGCAGTGCGTGCAATGACCAAGGAAGAGGCGCACGAACCATTGCTTGCGGCTATACGTGAGCGTCTAAATACACCCGAAGCACAGGCATTGGGCACTGAGGTAATGGCAGTAGGAACAGGGCTGGAGACACTTCTACAGCGATTGCGCCGCCTGCTTGAGGGTCGGCCAGAAGATATCTTTGCTGCTCGTGAGGTGACAGATGAACTGGTCCGTCTGGTTGAAGCCAGCTTGCTTGTTGCCGCTGCTGATGATGAACCAGCACGTGCACGGGCGCGCTACTTTCTTGCTAAACACTTTGGCACTGGGGCACGGCCTGAATTAGCTAATATTATTGTTGCCAGCGAGAGCGCAGCTATCATGCAGGCCGAATAGTGGCTCTGTCTATCATATCTTTGAAAGCTCTGTGCCGTTGTGTTAGCCTTAGCCTTAGGATTATTAATAAAGGAGTCTTCAGCAATGTTATTGCGGCCAGTTTTAGCGCTTTTCTTATTGGTGCTAGCAAGTCTTCTCTTTTCCGCTTGCCAATCATCATCCACCGCTTCAGGGGTTGGCAGCTCTGCGGCACAGCAGCGCCCTGATAATAAACCGATTGTACCTAAACAGAATCAGACTCAGCAACAACCACTGGCGATGCGTGATGGTAAAGATCGTCCTTTGCTCGACTATTATGTTTACCTTACAGAGAAGGAGAAGCTAAATTTCAATCCACCTAGAGAGATGGCAGCAAACTTCTTTCGTGCTAACGACATGATTCAGTTTACTATGACTGAGCCAAAGGTCGCCATTGTGGTTGCACAATATAATGATGACGATGGGCTAACCAAAGGAAAAGGTGCATTTAGCCATTTTGAGAAGGCTGGTCGCAAAGTAATTACAGTGGAAAAATATATTTTAGCAGTACAGGGTGGAGACGAGAAGCTCCATGAAAAGCTAAAGGAGGCGCTGAGCAAATTCAATAAGAAGGGTTGAACAGTTGTCTGAAAGATTGATAGGCGCCCACGTGAAGTAGACGTAGAGGCGCCTGTTTTGATATCATAATCCGTTAGGTATTAGAAAGGTTTTTCGGGAATTAGCTGCCTGACGGGAACTGTTGATGGGAATGCTCGCAAAGAGAGAATTAACGCACCTTGATGATCGGAAAAGCCATTCGATAAGGCCGCTAACAGGCCATCTACGTTGGCGTGAGCGACTGTTGAGGCCGTTTACAATTGTCTGGACCATACTAGCTTTTCTTGTCTATCTATATCTCGATTTTCGTGGTTGGTTAGGAGGAGAAGCACAGCAAGAGAGATTACGTCGTCAGGCACGCCGTTTATGTAATCGTTTAATTGCCCTAGGACCAACCTTTATCAAGATCGGGCAGGCGCTTGGCACGCGCGCCGATCTATTACCTATCGCCTACGTTGACGAACTCGCCAAACTACATGATGCTGTTCCCCCTTTCTCTAATGAGATCGCTTTTAAGATCATTGCAGAGGAGTTGGGTGAGCCAGTTACAAAAATCTTTGCCAAGATTAGCGCTCAGCCGATCGCTGCCGCAAGTTTAGGGCAGGTCTATCGTGCACAGCTTAAGTCTGGCCTATCGGTGGCCGTTAAAGTACAGCGTCCACGCCTTGCTTCCCTGATACGTTTCGATATTAGTGTGCTACGCCGTATTATCAGCTTATTACTACGTACTACCAATCTACTCAAAGGCAATGACTGGCTAGGCATGCTAAGAGAGTTTGAGCGTGTAATTCAGGAGGAGATGGATTATCTACGCGAGGCTGGCAATGCTGAGCGCTTTCGTGCCAATTTTGCCAACTGGCCGCGTATACATGTACCAAAGATCTATTGGGAGTATACAAGCACACGTGTACTTACTATGGAGTTTATCAATGGTACAAAAATAACTGATCTAACAGGATTACGCAGGGCGGACTTTTCTGCAAAAGAACTGAATGAGTTGATGCATCGTGCTTACTTCAAGCAACTGCTTGAAGATGGCTTTTTCCATGCCGACCCACATCCTGGTAATCTGCTAGTGATGGCTGATGGCAGACTAGCATTTTTTGATTTTGGTATGGTTGGATATATCTCTGCCAAATTACAGCAACAGATGATCTCATCTTTCTTCCATATTCTTGAGCGTGATTACAATGGGTTAGTTGATGATCTCATCTCGCTGGGCTTTCTCCAACCAGTCGTTGATATGGCTGAATTCCGCGCCGTTGTGCGAGATATGTTTGCACGTAAGATTGATCTTAAATTGAGTGAAGTGAAGTTTAAGGAACTCACTTACGAACTTGGCGAGATTATCTATAAATACCCATTTACTACGCCTGCCGCTTTCAGTTTTGTAATCCGTGCTCTTATGACACTGGAAGGTATTAGCATCCAGATGAACCCAAGCTTCAACTTTATGGAAGTAGCGCGACCTTATGCGCGCGACTTCCTCTTCCGACGTGAAAGCGCACAATTACGCCAGCAAGTCTGGGATAGCCTGCGTGAGGTACAGTCAGGCAGATTCAACTGGACAAGATTGGCGCAACTTGCCAAGCTTGGCTGGCAGCTTTGGGCTGGCCCACAACTGAACCGCCTTTTCGGCGACAAATCAAGCTGAGAGTGTGACTACGACTAACGGTGACTTACGAATCCTTCTCTTTGATATCGATGGCACATTACTTGTGCCAGTACGTAGGGGCATCTATACCGCACAGGTGCGTCGTGCTCTGATCGATATCTTTGGTACCGCTGGGATCATTAGCGAGGTCTCGTTTGGCGGCAAAACCGATCTACAGATCTTACGAGAGGCGCTTACTGTTGAAGGTATCACTCCTGAGCAGATACATGCCGCACTACCTGCTATTGAAGATCGTTTTACTGCCATTCTCAAGGAGATGGAGAATGATGGTCCCATCTTTACTTGCTGTCCTGGAGTAGTGGCGCTACTTGAGAGCCTAAGCCAAGAGTCTCGCTATCTGCTTAGCATCCTTACAGGTAATGTTGAGCCGCTGGCTTGGGCAAAGTTGCAGAGTGTAGGACTAGCACATTACTTCCAGCAGCGCGGCGCTTTTGGTAGTGATGGTGAAGACCGATTGATACTTCCAGCCATTGCCGCGCAACGTATCACCGAGGCGCTGGGAGGAGCAGCACTTGCCCCAGCACAGTTTGTTATTATTGGTGATACTCCACGCGATATTGCTTGTGCACGCCATTTTGGTGCCCGTGTATTCGCGGTTGCCAGCGGCGCTGCTACAGTAGCAGAATTGGCAGCGGCACAGCCAGATCTGTTACTGGAAGATCTTTCTTGTACAAATAGAGTGATGGCTGCCTTAAGGGAGCTTTAGTAGACATCTTATCAGGCTGATAACTGTTTGCTCTTGACGGGATTAGCTAAAAACAGCATCATTGGCTGGGGTTAACTACAGGGGTTTTCTACGAGTGGGTTGGTAATAAGCTACCTTCCGCTCATCTGCTTGTTGTATGACCTCTGCCTTAGACCGCAACTTGCGGTGCAAAGTGTGCTAACAAAGTTGTACCCGTAACGTTAAACGATGAACCTAATACTCAAAATTGTAATCGAGACTCAAGAGGCCACCTTGATGGTGGCGCGTGCGCTTAGAGGAGTATTTCGTCGCCCTTTTTATCTACGTGAAGCGATCATGCAGATGGATTCGATTGGGGTAGGCAGCCTCTCGATCACAATGCTAGCGGCCTTCTCGATCGGCGCGGTACTAGCGCTACAGACCGCTTCTACATTACAGTCCTTTGGCGCACAAAATTATACTGGACGACTAGTGGCAACTTCGCTAGTAAAGGAACTAGGACCAGTACTCACTTGTATTCTATTAGCAGGTCGTATTGGCTCAGGTATTGCTGCAGAGCTTGGTTCTATGCGTGTTTCTGAGCAGATCGATGCAATGCGCGCGCTCGGCACCGATCCTATACGTAAGTTGGTATGGCCACGTATCCTTGCGCTAATTGTAATGGCGCCTGTGCTCACAGTTGTTGCCGATGTGATAGGCACAGTAGGGGGCTGGATTATTGCCAAAACATTACTTAATATTCCAACCTCTGTTTATATCGCATCAGCGCGAGAAGCGCTTAATTATAATGACATCTTTGGTGGCTTGCTGAAACCGCTGGTGTTTGGTTTTGTTGTTGCTGTGGTAGGTTGTCGATGTGGATTACGCACCTATGGGGGCACAGTGGGAGTAGGACGTTCTACCACTCAGTCGGTAGTGACATCTATCCTGCTTATTCTTATTACCAACTTCTTCCTAGCGAAACTCCTCATCGCTCTCGCCTCAAATTCAGTGTTCTATTAACCTATGGAAGATCATCGCAGCGCTATCGAGTTTAAGGATATATTGCTCGCCTTTGACGAGCAGGTAGTACTAAATCGGGTTAGCTTCACGGTGCAACCGGGTGAGACAAAAGTATTGATGGGTGGATCGGGCACTGGCAAATCGACGGTGCTTAAACTAGTGCTAGGCTTGCTGAAACCTGATGAAGGCCGTATCTATGTTGATGGCGAGGATGTTACTAAATTTAGTGAGCCACAGATGATGGCAGTACGCCAAAAGATTGGTATGGTCTTTCAGGAAGGGGCACTCTTCGATAGTCTTACTGTTTATGAGAATGTCGGGTTTCGTCTCTTCGAACAGGGAGTTAATGAGGACGAGATCGAGCATATTGTCCGTCAAATGCTGCGGTTCGTTAATCTTGAAGATGCTATTTACAAAATGCCTGCAGAACTATCAGGTGGTATGCGCCGCCGTGTTGGCATTGCCCGCGCACTAGTAGGAAAGCCCAAGATTATCCTTTATGATGAGCCCACTGCGGGACTAGATCCACCTACCGCGCGTACTATTATTGAGCTTGCTATGAAGCTACGCGATCTAGAAGGTGTCAGTTCGATCTTCGTTACACACCGTATTCAGGATGCCCAGCAGCTTGCTTCTGAATATGTTACGATCGATGAGAATGGGGAGCTAATCGTATGTAAAAACGAAGAAGGATTTGCTGATCGACACACTCGCTTCATTATGCTCAAGCAGGGGAATGTGGTCTTTAGCGGCTCTGGTAAAGAGCTATGGTCCTCCCCTGATCCTTACATAAAGAATTTCCTCTCCTAAAGCATGCTATCTCTAGGAGGGAGTTTCACGGAGGTCTTATTATGCCTGGCAAAAAGAAGGTCGGTTTTGCAGAATTGCGTGTAGGATTGCTGGTACTGGTAAGTATCGGTGTCTTGATTGCAATGATTCTAACCGTAAGTGGCGATATCAGTTTTGTCAGCCCATTTATTGTACGTAGCAAGCTATCGGAAGTTGATGGGTTGCGGCCTGGTACCGAGGTGCGTCTGGCTGGTGTACGGGTAGGGCAGGTCTCAGAAGTCAATATGCTGCCGGTCTCCAAAGATGACAAAGAGCCCAAAAATGTTGAGATCATAATGAAGATCGATCCAGAGATTGATGGGGTACCGGCACAGCAACGTATACGTAGTGACTCACGTGTGCTGTTAGGCTCAATTGGTCTGCTGGGCGACAAGGTGATAGAGATCACCCCAGGCACGCTCAATGGTCAGGAGATCAAGCCTGGCGATGAGATTCAAGGGTTGCCAGAGACTAGCATTAAGAAATTGATTACCGGTGCTGATGATATCCTTGCCAACTTTACTGAACTTTCTGATGAAGTGAAGGTAATTGCCGAAGACATCAATAAAGGTAAAGGCACATTAGGAAAGTTTGTTAAAGATGAGGCTTTCTATTCGAATCTGAATCGTACCGTATTACAAGCCGAAGAGTTGGTCAAACGTATACGTGAGGGCGAGGGCACGGTAGGTCGCCTACTTAACGATCCCAAACTCTACGAGCAGATTCAGACCACTACTAAGAGTGCCGAGCAGTTGATTGCGGATATCTCTGGAGGGCGAGGCACGATTGGCAAGCTTGCTACTGATGAGGAGTTGTACAATCGTACTAATCGTCTAATCAACCGTGTTGATGATATTGCGGCTAGATTAGAGCAGACTGCCACACGTATAGACCGTGGTGAAGGCACAGTAGGCCGCCTTATCAACGATGATAAGCTTTATCGTGAAACTGAGGCGACATTGACAAATCTTAATAAACTGACGGCGCGATTGGAACGTGGGGAAGGTTCAGCCGGGCGATTGCTACAAGATCCAGAACTATATAACAATCTCAACACGGCCTCTAGTGAAGTAGTTAAGCTACTTTACGACTTTCGTAAAGATCCCAAGAAATATCTGACGATCAAGATACGGATCTTTTAGACGGAGGTTGTTATGGCAGAGGCACAAATGGCAATGGCAGAATCGCGTAAACAGCGTAAAAGAGCGCAGCCACCTCCTGTCAGTGAGCGCTTTACCATTATTGTGATTGGACTGATTGCGCTGGCAATAGTGATCTTTCTTATTTGGCGAGCATTTGAGCAGCCTTTTCTGCTCAAAACAAAAATTACTAATGGTGATGGTATTAGACCAGGCGCAGAGGTGCGCTTGGCGGGCGCCAAGGTTGGTAGTGTACGCCGTATACGTTTACTGGGCGTACCTGCCAACAAAGAGAATAATGATCAGATAGTGGAGCTGACCCTCTCAATTGATGATAAAATAGGGACAAACTCGCCTGGTGAAATGATCCATCAGGATGCTGTTGCTGTGTTAATCAGTACCGGTACATTGGGGGAGCGCACCATTGATATTATACCGGGTAAACCAACGGCACCAGCTACTAAAAGTGGTGACTATATTGCTAGCCAAGTGGAAGCCTCTATTGGTACATTGATCAATCGCAACCAGACGGTACGTGCCAATTTCGATCGAGTACGTAGTATCTTAGACAATCTTTCCGATCAGGTGAAACGCGGTGAAGGCACCATAGGTCGTTTCCAAGGTAATGAATTTGATAACAGTCTACGTAGAGTAGAAGCACAAACAGAGGCGCTGGACCGGTTGATTGATAAAGGAAATGGTTCGGTCAGCCTGTTTCGCCGCGATCAGAGACTGCATGATAGTTATCTGCGATTGCAGCAGTTGACCGAGCAACTACGTAAGAATTTTGCTGAAGGGCGCGGCAATGCGGGTCGCTTCATACAGGATAAGCAGTTTAGTCAGCGGATTGAGCAGGTTGAAGCACGTGCGCGCCGACTTGCCGATCAGTTCGAGCGTATTTATGGACGTACTGAGAAGGGTAATGGTTCGCTTGCTAAACTTACTAATGATCTACAATTCAAACGTGATTATCAGCAATTCAACACGCACATTAATACTATTTCAACGCTCTTGGAGAAGCGGCAAGGGAGTATGGGTTTACTCTTGCATGATGGTCGCTTAGCCAATAATATTGGCTCGATCTCCACAGAGATGCTCAAGTTGGTCTACGACTTTCGCCAAAAGCCAACTAAATATGTGAAGTTTACAATCTTTTGATATAGTGCCGACGCCATTTAGTACTTCAATTCCAAAACAGGGTGTGTATAATTGGGGCACGTAGTCAGGTGGTTATCGTGATAGGTTATTTGCGTAGAGAGGCGCGGCAAACTATGGTCGATAGTGTCTGCCCACTCTGTGGTGAAGCAGTTCCAGCAGCTCTGCTTAAGCTCCATATGCAACTGGAAAAGTCCATGCGGCGGGAGATGCGTGAAGCCAACCCAGAGTGGTTTAAGGATAAGGATCAAGGTGCCAGAGTAAGTGAAGAGTATCGGCGCAAGCACCAGCGCATACGGGAAGAGGCGCGTGAACTGCGCACTCGTGCAGGGACTTATGACCAAGGGTTTAGCCGCGAAGACGAAGATAACGACCTAGACAGCGAAGACGATAATTTTTAGAGCGAAACACGTACTGCCAGTAATAATCTGTTCTCGCGCTAAGCGCATCAGCCAGGAAACCTTTTACGCTTATCTGAAGAGTGAGGCCGATCCTTATGAAAAGATATTCTCACGCATTGACTGCGATCATACTCTGTGTGCTGATAGTTATGCCAGGTTGCAATTTCTTTGGCAGCAGCCGTCAGCATGAAGTTCATCCGCCCAAAGATCCTAAGGTCGCTAATTGCGAGCCAGGACGCTGGGGCGGGCGTTTGAAACTACCATTAGTGGGCGCGCCGCTCACCTTCAATCCTTTTCTACCTGCTACACTAGAGACCTACGAGATTACTTCCAAGCTCTTTGGCACCTTGCTCGATTTTGATTATGTTGATCAGAAGTTCAACAACCCAGCCGATGGGCTGGCCCGTTCAATCGATTCGCTCTCGGATGGTCGTACCTTTGTTGTGCATCTACGCGAGGGGAACTCCTTCTCTGATGGCACGCCCATCACTGCTGATGATGTGGTATTCTCCTTCCAAGCTGCTCTTGATGACCGTACCGACTCGGTCTACGGTGATCTAATGCGTATTGATGGACAACCACCTAAATTTACTAAAGAAGATGCGCTTAGTGTGCGCATCACTTTTGCTGACCATTTAGAACCGGTGAAATATCTCTTTGCTAAGCTTCCCATTGTCTCTAAAGCATCGCTAGAGCCGGCTTTCCTAAAAGGCAATCTCAAGGATGCTTATAGTCTAGAGACAGCGCCAGAGAAGATTGTCTGTTCGGGGCCATTTGTTGTAAAGAGTTATACGCCTGATAAGCAGATCGATCTTGATTACAACAAATACTACTGGAAGGTTGACAGTTCTGGCACCAGTCTGCCTTATCTAGATGGTGTGACCTATTTCCTTAAAACCACTCGTGAAGCACAAGCCCATAGTATGCTCACAAAAGGCGAGTTCCATGCCGTACAGGTACTACAGAAAGATATAGAGATGTTCAAAGGCAATGACCGCTTTATTGTGAGGAACCAGGGGCCATCACTACATACTTGGCAACTTGTACTAAACTGGCGTGCTGATCCGAAAAAGATTGATCCTAGTCATGCCACTTGGTTTCGCACGCATGGCTTTCGTTGGGCACTCTCCTCGGCAGTTGATCGTAAACGGCTTGCTAACGAGGTTTTCAACTCGCTAGCACGGCCCGTCTATAATCAGGTTACGCCATCTAATACAACCTGGTATCACGACGCTGTTAAGAAGTATGAACATAATCCTACCAAAGCGCACAAGTATCTTGCCGATCTCAAGTATCAATGGACAGACGCAGGCATTCTCAAGGATCTAGGAGGACGCACAGTACGTTTCAATATTACACATCTGAATGAGTATGTGCCAACCCAGATAGTGCAGCGGCTAATCGAGGATTTTAAGAAGTTGGGTATACAAGTTGAGTCTGAGCCCAAGGAATACAAAGATTTTTGGAAAGTGCTCAACCTAGGCATATACGATGCTATATTAGTCGAATCGACACCAATGCTTCCTGATCCTGCCTTTCTCCAGCCTTACCTTAATAAGAATGGTAGATTCTTCTGGTTTTATGAGGTAAGCGCTGGTGATATAGCCTTACGTGGTATGGTGACTAGTACAGAAGGGTGGATGGATCGTGTATCAAAGAATATGAATGAAGCGCTGAAGAAGTTGCTGCTAACAGAAAGGCGCGACCTCTACAATCAAGTACAAGTTGATTGGGCAGAAAAGTCACCGATCATTTATCTCGTCAATGATGATGTAGTGGTAGCAGCACAGAATGTCATTGGCAATTTTAAACCGGCTGTGCTTGATCCAACCATGACCTGGAATATAGAGGAGTTCTATCTAAAGAACTAACCTGATGGTTTGCGATATGGACGGGTGAGCTTGCTTCACCCGTCTAGTAAGCAGGGACATTGATATGGCGAAAGAATGTACAAGCTGCCATCGCAGTTTTAAGGACAAACTGAGCCACTGTCCTTATGATGGTGCGCCCTTAGTGCGCAGCTTTATTCCTAGCAAGGATCCTTATCTGGGTCTATGGTTGGAAAACAAATATCATATAGAGGCCAAGCTAGGTGAAGGAGGGATGTGTGATATCTATCGCGCACGCATTATTGCCAATGGTCAACCCTGTGCAGTCAAGATCCTACATAGGACGCTAGCTAGCGATGGGCCTTCGGTCAAACGCTTTAAGCATGAAATGCGTGCCGCCAGTCTGATTAAACATCCCAATGTTGTCGATCTAATCGATTCTGGTGAAACCGATGATGGTATTGTCTATATGGTGATGGAGCTACTTGAGGGTATTACGCTTAAACAGGTGATTCAGCGTGAAGGTGGTTTTGCCATTGAACGTATACATGGAATCATAAAACAGATCTGTGAAGCCCTAGAAGCTGCCCATAGTCAGGGGGTGATCCATCGTGATCTCAAGCCTGATAACATCATGTTACTTAACCGTGGTGAGCCATTACAAGAGGTTGTTAAGGTGCTCGATTTTGGTATTGCTAAAGTGCGTAGCGAGCTTTCCAATACCGGTGAACTAGTATCACCTCATATGGTAATGGGCACACCTCGTTATATGTCACCGGAACAGTGCCAGGGCTACACAATCGATGCACGTTCAGATATCTATAGCCTAGGTGTGATTGTTTACGAGATGTTTGCTGGTGTGCCGCCTTTCACCGATTCATCAGCGCGTGTACTAATGAATAAGCACACACAGGAGCCAGTACCAAATTTAAAACAATGGCGTCCAGATCTATCTAGCGTAGTTGAACGAGTTGTCTTACATGCACTGGAAAAGAGCCCACTCAAGCGACCACAGTCGGCACGCGATTTTGCTGACGAGATGGAGGCGGCTATTAATAGCGATCCATCTGTCTCGCCGGAGACTGCGGTTGAGCAGCCTCAACCAGTTGTAAAGTCCAATCTGGTGCCCGTAGTAAAACAGGTAAGTGGCTCGGTCTCGATCGTAGAATATATTGCCCAGCCCCAATTGCCAGAACGTACAAAAGCCAATAATCCCCTACTCTCCTCTGGACAGATCAAGACACATCTACAGAAGAGCTGGCCTTACTGGTTTATTGGCCTGGTACTGGCTCTGCTTGTGATCATTATCGTTCTCTTTATATTTATTGTTAGTTCTGATCCACATCGTGCCAGTCTCTATCCTTTGCCCTCAATTGGCATTGGCAAGCTAGCCCAATCAAGCAACTTTTCAAACAGTCTAGGATAAACAGCCAGCCCTTGTAATATACGGCGACGCAGTTGTGGATGCTGTGAAATTGCTACCAATATACGTGTTGGTAGCGAGTAGTGCTGGAATACACGAGCAAAGAGCTGTTCATAAGGAGCTAATGCAGATCGACAAGCGTCTTGTGCCAGCACATCGGGAAGTAGCCTGCCTAATGCCGCAGCACAGGCAAAGGCAAGAGAAATACCTTCACCAGTGATAGCATCAACATAGCCAGCCGCATCACCGATCAAGACAAATCGATCCGCGATATGTGCGCGTGCTGTACGTGCAAAGGGGCCGGCGCCGCGGGTCTGAGAATCAGGTGTAGCCTCCGTCAGCCTGGTCGCAAGCATAGGAAAATTGGCTAGTAGTGTCTCAAATGTGATATGGCCTTTGATCTGTGCAGCATTCCAAAGAAAAGCAATCCCTACACGTGATCTGCCGCTAGGTGTGATATATGCCTCTACACCCTTTGCCCAATAGACTTCAACAAAAGGGCTCCAAGCTGATAGATGAAAATGGCGGCGTAGTCCAAAACGGCGTGGCTCTGTAGGTGGCAAGTCTAGGCCGGCAGCACGTCGTAGTGGCGAACCAAGACCATCTGCAGCAACCAGCAAGCGCGCTGTTAAGGCACCGCTATTAGTGGTTACGACAACAGCATTGTTAGTGTTATGGTAGCCTTTTACTATGCATCCCTGCCGCACTTCTGCACCTACTTCGCGTGCGCGCTTGGTTAGCGCGTCAACCAGCGCGATACGACGTATTCCTAACCCTTCACCTGCGCGGAAACGGGCTTCGACACTACTACCATCCTCCTGTAGATAACGTATGCCTATGAATGGTGTGTATTCATTTGGATCAAGCAGATGGCGTGCGCCTAATTTTTCCAATAGCCTCACGCCAGCAGGCATTAGACCTTCGCCACAAGCTTTGTCTGGGATAGTTGCTGAGCGCTCCAGCACTAGTGTGACAAATCCACGTGAAGCCGCTTCTATTGCTACCGCTAACCCGGCTGGTCCACCTCCAACTATAACAATGTCAGCTTTTTTATTATCGTTTGCCATAAACAGAAAAAGGCTATGTTGATATATTCTGTTGGTAACGAATTGGATCAGTAGCACCAGCTTCGGCAAAGCCTTTTAAGCGCAGTTGACAGCTATCACAGTGGCCACAGGCCAACCCTGCATCATTAGGATCATAACAACTATGTGTGAGTGAATAATCGACTCCCAGTGCCAGGCCATGCTTGATAATCTCGGCTTTCGTCATTTTAATAAGCGGAGTATGTATATGAAAACGTAAACGTCCTGCTACCCCTGCGCTTGTGGCAAGATTGGCAAGACGTTCAAAAGCTTCTATATACTCAGGACGACAGTCTGGATAGCCAGAATAGTCTAGCGCATTTACACCAATGAAGATATCTTCAGCGTTTAGCACTTCTGCCCATCCTAATGCAAATGCCAGAAAGATGGTATTGCGCGCAGGTACATAAGTGATAGGAATATCTTGCTCCATTACGGTTAGAGAACGGTCTTTGGGTACGGCAATATCAGCAGTAAGCGCAGAACCACCAATACGACGCAGATCGATAGTAATGATGGCATGATCTCGTACACCAAACTGAGTAGCGATCTGTTGTGCATGTGTCAACTCAATATCATGACGTTGACCGTAGCGGAATGAGAGTGCATAGAGTTGGTAATTTTCTGCCTGCGCTATTGCTAAGGTTGTAGTGGAATCAACACCACCACTCAATAGAACTACTGCTCGTTTACTCATCCCGCTGTGCCTCCATATCTTGTGTATATCTATTGTAATTAACCGAGATCCGGGCTATAGTCAAATACACGCGCCGAGCCTGTTTTATGAAAAAGATCAAAGAGATCGAGCAATTTCTTTCTGCTTGTATTGATGCTAGTGAATTTGCCGGTGCCGTCTATCTGGTGGCGCAAAGAGAGCGTATCTCTGCCTTTGGCGCCCTTGGTCAAGCGGTGTTGTTACCAGTACGGCTTGATGTCACCGAAGATACTCTCTTTGATCTTGCATCATTGACCAAGCCACTGGTTACCGCAATGTTGTTAGCACAATTCAGTGAGCAGGGTAAACTCGATCTATTCCAGCCTGTCAGTAGATTCTTGCCTGAATTTGCTACCCCAGATAAACAGACAATTACAATTATGCAACTGGCCAGCCACTCGGCAGGATTTATTGCTTGGCGACCCTTCTATGCGCTCGCCAAGCAGCCTCGACAGATACTTGAATTAATTGCCAGTGAGGAGCTTGCCTATCAGCCGGGGACACATGTTATCTATAGTGATCTAGGTTATATTGTATTGGGATTATTGTTACAACGTATAAGTGGAAAACCTCTAGATGAATTGGCGCGTCAAATGATCTTTGAGCCACTCGGGCTAGCCTACACAGGCTTTAATCCACCCGAGCAATGGCGTACACGAATTGCTGCCTCAGAGACCGGCAACGAGTATGAACGTATAATGGCTGGTGAACAGGCGGTTGGCTATACAGGCTGGCGTCATGAAATGATCTGGGGCAATGTAGATGACCAGAATGCCTTTTTTCTTGGTGGTGTCGCTGGGCATGCAGGACTTTTCGCGCCAGCAAAGGAAGTTTTACAGATGGCTCGTCAGTTCTTGCCTGGTAGCTGTTTAGTTAAGGAGAAGACCTTGGAGCTTTTTTACCATAACTTCACACCTGGTTGCGTAGAGAGTCGCTCGCTGGGCTGGTGGCTGACTGAGGTTGGAACAACACCAGCCGGGCCGGTATTGCCAGCAGAGAGTTTTGGCCATACTGGCTTTACTGGTGTAAGTGTATGGATTGCTCCTCACGAAGAGCGTGTATATATTCTACTTACCAACAGAACCCATCCAGTATATAAAAATTTTAATATGAATGAACGACGCCGTGAGTTTCATAGACTGGCGGCGATACATTGTGAGTTTTGATTATGAGATTGCTAGTAATTCTCAAAATAATCTTATTGATAATACTGATAACATTGCCAGCGCCTGCACAGGTACGTGCTGATGGCGAAGATGAAGAGTTTTTGCCACTTTCCAAAAAGCATCTACGTGGTCGGCGTATTGACACAAGCAATTTAAAATCAGTCACTAGTAACGAACAACCTGTAGTTGATCTAGGTTCGCTTATGAGCGAGATGCGGCGTACACGTAGTGAGGGTCCACCGCCTAGTTCAAAATCGGGTACATCGTTTAAGGAGACAATTGGGAGTGTGCGTATAGAAGGCCGCTTTGAAGTTGTTGCTGCCTATGCGCCGGTAACAGATAACTACTTGCGTGCGATTGAGCGGACAATTCGTGGCAATATCTTCCCACCAATAATTGCTCGTACTCTACAGCAATCTACCACAGTGGCAGTAACATTTCTGGTACGTATGGATGGCACCATTGCCGAGATCGAGAAAGAGAGCTCTTCTGGCAGTGCTGCTCTTGATGCTACGGCGATTAGCGCTTGCCGTAGCTCCAGTCCATTGCCACCGGTACCTGTTAAGAGCAATAAGAGCGATGAAGTAATTCGTCTACGCTTTGTTTTAACTTTCAATCCACCGCAGCAATAAGACTAAGATATGGGTACTGGATCAAGAAAATACTCTCGTCGAGCGACAAGTAGAAAATGGTTGATACTATTATTGCTTGCCCTACTTCTGCCACCCATACCGGTCTGGGGCATAGAGGGTTTTCAGATCGAGCAGAAAAAATATGTACGCAAGTCGAGTGAGCCTGCAATAACACGGCCAAGGCGTATTAAACCCCCAGACTCACGTGATAAGCAGAGCGAAGCGGTTCCCCAGGTAGAACTAAAACCTGCTGGCCCATTGCTACCAAAGCCTACAGAATCGCCTGAGAAGGGACCGGAAATACGTATCGCACTTGTTACTAATGCTGGTTTTGCTACTGTCTCAGCAAACTGTCCGCTTGCCTATTACAATAATGAACAAGGAGAGTTTGTTAGCCTAACAACACAGCAGGTGAAAGTACAACTTGCTAACACAAGTGTACGAGAGCGCCCAGGTCGCACTTATCGTGTACAGGTAGCAAGTCTGCCAACCGGCCGCGAGGTTGATCTGCTGGTGCGTCAACTGCGCAAACGTTTTAATGAACCGGTCGAAACATATTATGATCGGGAAACCTCCCGCTACCACGTTAGTGTGGGCGAGTTCTCTTCACAAAAAGATGCCCAGGAATTTATGGTACGAGTAATGAATGCTGGTTACCGACAGACTTGGGTGGCAAAGGATGAGTCTACAGCGAAGCAAATACGTACCTTAGTAAAGGCGTTTGCTCCAGAAGGAGAGACTTTAGCCGCCGTCAATGATCGTCTGATTCTTACACCTAAAGATCCCGAAGGCGTACTACGTTACAATGGTAACAGCTATCGTGGCCGTTTCGAACTCTTTGTTAATAAGCGTGGTCGGCTTAGTCTTATCAACGTACTACCAATGGAAGATTACATACGTGGAGTTGTGCCCAATGAATTGAGTCCTACTGGCTTTCCTATGATTGAAGCGCTGAAAGCGCAGGCGGTCGCAGCACGAACCTATGCAATGCGTAACCGAGGTCAGTTTGAAGCCGAAGGTTTTGATCTTTTACCCACTGCGCTCTCCCAGGTCTATGGTGGTATGAGTACCGAACATGTCTTGAGTGATCGTGCTGTGGCCGAAACTAAGGGCATGGTTGCAACTTATCAAGGGCAACCAATCAATGCACTCTATACTTCCACCTGTGGTGGACGCACAGAATCTTCTGAATTCGTTTTTAATGAACCACTCCCCTATCTGGTCAGTGTAGCTTGTGAACCACCACAGCGAGCACGTCGTGTTGAGAATGTAGATAAGAAGGAAGTGAAAGACTCAAAAGAGTCAGAGGATCGTCGATTACTGCAATCAGTACGTAAGCCTGAGCCAATTCTTGGAGAAGGTGGACGCGCTATCACACGTGAGATTGCCATACTAGATATATTACGTTTCTCCTTACCAGATAACCCTTCCACAGCATACTTTCTCGCCGCTGCTAACCAGAAAGAGATTGTTAAATGGATGACGCGTGCCGCCGAAGTATTGGGTCGTAGCGAGCCCACCGTGCCTAAAGATGTTACTAGTTTGGCAGGATTTGCCACCTTCTTGATACAGGCGCTTTATGGTGAAGATCGACCTAGTGCACTACTTTCACCAGCAGATGCCGATTATCTGCTAGCTGCCGACGCAGCCGATATTCCAACCCGCAATCGCGCCGAAGTTGCCGCACTATTGCAGGATGGGATCATCACACCAACTCCCGATGGCAGCCTACATCCACGTACCCCGCTTACCCGCGCAAATGTATTGCTTGCCATTACTCGCGCGCTGGCAAAGTTCGGCCAGCCTACCCTAGATAGTGGCACTACACGTCCATTGACAGGCCGTAGCATCAAGATACGCACTACTAAGAATAAAGAACCATTGGAACTTGAATTCGCCGGACGTTACTACCTCTTCCGTGTTGTCAATAGTGAAGTGTTTCCTGCTACACGTGTGGAGATCATAGGTGGTGAGAAGGTTAACTACCATCTAGATAACCAAGGCCATATTGACTACCTTGAAGTGCAGCCTAATGCAAATGGTGCCGCCAGTGATCGTTTCTCAGTCTATTCGCGTTGGCAAGCGCGACTTACTACTGCAGAAGTAAAGACTCGCCTAGCCGAAGCACGTATACAAGTTGGAGATATCATGGACCTACGAGGCGCCAAATATGGTTACTCAAACCGATTGGCAGAATTGAAGGTTGTTGGCACACAGGGGACGCGTTCTCTAATGGGTTTGCGTATACGTTCTGCACTAGGTTTACGTGAGAGCCTCTTTATTATTACACGCGAGTATGATGAAAAGGGTCATGTGAATGCTTTCCGATTTATAGGGCGTGGTTGGGGTCATGGCGTAGGAATGTGTCAGGTAGGCGCTTATGGGCTTGCGCTAGAAGGACTAAATTATGAAGAGATTCTCAAAACCTATTATAGTGGTATACAAGTGACAAAACTCTATTGAGTTTAGCAACTATCTACAATGGGACTCTGCTATGGCTGTGTGTGAAGGACGACTGAGAGTTAGTAAAGCAGTCCCTCACACTCTGGAATCGTTAGCTACCCACCTTAATCAAACCATCACAAATATAACGGGCTTTCTGGAAATATTTTTTGCTGGAATTTGTGCAGGAAAAGCAGGCGAGCAGATACGCGATATTACTATTAACCTGTTTAACCATTGGTGTAGGGAATCTTTAATAGTCTCGTCTCAACAGGCAGCAGAATCTCTTTCCCTACAATTAAAAAGAGCAAGCTCTCTACACGATATTAAGAAGGTGGTTAGAGAAATAGGTTTTGTTGGTAATCAAGCTAATCTTGTAGTAGCCGCTATCAATGCCTTGCCAGAAGACAAGTGTTATGATGTTGCTACGATAACCGAGGCCTTATGGCCAGCATATACTAACACAATTACCAAGTTCTGCGCACAGACAGCACATGTCTTACTTGCTGGCGCGTTACTTTATCGTATAGGTGAAGATCAGCAAGCATTTCCACATCTACTCTCTAGCGAAGAAATATATACACTTCAACCTGCCACGGAACTGCTTTTTCGTGCTCGTTTATATATGGCGGATCTCTTTCCCAATATCTATCAGTGTGGAGAGTTTGATTGGTGGTGGATTACTCCGATTGATCGTGCTGCTCTCACAACTGCTGAGCAGAATTGGTTGAGCAGAATGGATCAAGAGTTTGAGCACACCATACAAGATCTGCTACGTCTACTTAATGGTTATTTCTTTGGTAGTGTAGATGTTGATGTATGGAGAAATGTGTACCAGAATTACCTTCCTGCTGATGAGCGTCAACGACTAGGTGGTTTTTATACGCCTGACTTGTTAGTAGATCTGATTCTAGATTTAGCAGAATTTCAGTCAGGTTCTTATGGCTTATGCCAACTCTCATTTATTGATCCTGCCTCTGGTAGTGGCGCATTCATTAGCGCAGCACTAACACGTCTGCTCAAACATCTTGAACTAGATCTACCTTGTCATAAAGAATTAACAGAGCATCAATGGACAGAATCACAGCAGGCTGAAACAATCCTCAATATAGTAGTAAAGAATCTACATGCAGTAGACCTACATCCATTCGCAGCTTTCTTAACTACAGTAAATACTTTTTTTCTATTACTACCATTCTATGTAAAGGTTCGTGAGAAAGACCCAGATTTTTCTCTTAAGCTTCAGATCTTTTCTTCAGATCTTCTTGAGAAGTATGATAGAGACTTATTGACAGCAGATCTTTTTGCCAAATTAAATTCACGGGTGCAACTTACTCAAGACTCATTTCACCGCTATCAAGAAATGTTGCAAAATCGCTTTGATCGTGTGTTTGGCAACCCACCTTGGGGTGGAGTATTAAAAGGAGATCTTGCGCCTGTATATGATGCTAGCAAAAAGGCTCGCTTCAGTCGTGAATATCCTGCCGCTGCACAAGGTAAGTATGATGTGTATGGTCTATTTATTGAACGTATACTACAAATACTCAAACCTAATGGTCGTTTTGGTCTTTTAACACAGGGATCTTTTCTTGATAAAGAATGGGCACTTGGTCTACGTGATCTTTTAGCCTCTAAACTTCGTCTCTGCCATATTGTAGATCTTAATCCTTTCGGTCAACTCTACTTTAATGCTATGAATACACCTTGTATTACGATAGTAGATACACTTGATGAGAATATTGATCCAGAAACGGAGTGTATTACTATTGTCTCGACACCGCCCAATAATTTCAAAGGCTTGAGTAGAGAAGAGCGTTGCCAATATATTGATAGAACCATTCGCAAAGCTGTTAATAGTGTATCTAATGGCAATAGATCTGCCACCATAGAATTTGCACAAGCTGCCAGAGTGCCAATTAGCCGATTGCGTAAGTCAGTCAAAGATGGTTGGGACTTGGATGCAGACATTGTTATAAACGAAGTTCCTAAAGGCTGGTTTAGGATTGTCGATATTCTAGAACCATTGCAGGGAGTAACAGTAGGTGGAAAGGGTTGTCTAGATCTTTTCTTAATGGAGAAAGCGCAGGCTAAAGAGTTCAAATTTCCCGTAGAACTTATCCAGCCTGTTATTAAAGGTATAGAGATAGTTAGATGGAGGTTGCCAGAATTGAACCGAGTTATCCTCTATCCTTATACTTTCATTAAAGACATGATCCAGCCTGCTTTTACTATCAATCTTGCTAAGATTAAAGATCAAAAATTGAAAGCAGCGCTAAAACGTTCAGGTATCTTAGATGCTCTTGATTTTGATAAACAGATTGATCGACAAGAGCAGCAGATAGTCTTAGCTATGGGAGTCAACCATGCTACTGTGATAGAGCTTCTCGAACATCGGCAAAGCCTTGGCCTGCTAATCAATTCATCAGTAGCCAACTATCTTGTAAAACATTATGACCAATTAGAAGGAAGGGTTTTTGAGAAGCGAAACATTAGGCAGTATAACAAACAATGGTATGAATACCATCGCCCGCGTGATTCAGAGGTCATGCTTTTAAAAGGAAAAATTATCACTCCCAGACTATTCAGAAGAGGAGCAGTAAGGTTTACATTCGATAATCAAGGTATTATTCCACAAGATTCTTGTATCTGTCTTAGTCCTACATCTAAAACAGAGAAGATCTATCAGAGTTTTCACAAGCAAGTTAGTCAGGTGCTAGCAAAGACCGTTTCAGAGAAAGAGGTTTTCTACTATTGTTTAGCTTTTCTTAACAGCGAATTTGCCGAGACACAATTGATTGCCGGTCAGCGACCGACACCAAAAGGATTCTATGCTATTACAGAAAAACATCTATGCAAGGTTGCTATTCCTGCACCATATAACAGAGAGACAACCAGTGCGATAATCGATCATGTTACCAAACTGGTTGTATCAAAAGACAAGCAACAAATATCTCGTCTTGAAAAGAGTCTAGCAATATTAGTAAACACCTGCTTATCAGGAAGCGGTTAGTTCTGCTAGGCATGCGCTTACTTGTGCAAGACCAGCAGCAAAAATAGATGGTTCTTGACCAATTCCTATACGCAAGTGATGTTCATATCCAAATACAGAACCAGGAGCAAGCATAACACTATATTTTTCCGCCAGCCTGTTAGCAAGCTCTAATGATGGGATATTCAAATTGTAGCGCAACATTGCCAAGAGGCCGCCACGTGGTGGTTGCCAGGAAAGAATATTGGCATGTTTAGCAATCCAATCATTTGCCGCTGCTAAATTTTTTCTGACGATACCATGATTACGCTCAATAATCTTATCGCGATGCTTAATGGCAAGAGTGGCCAAGGCATCATTTAGTTTGCCAGGGCTAAGGGAGGTATAGTCGCGTAGTGCCCAACAATCAGCAATGATCTTTCGGGAAGCAGCAATCCACCCTATACGCAGACCTGGTAGGCCAAATGGTTTCGAAATTGTGCCAACACTAATTCCTAATGGTCCCAAATTAAACATTGGTGGTGTAGGGCTCTCACCATCGGGTATCGTCAACCAGCGATATGCCTCATCAGATAGCACCGTTGCTCCTAATGATGCTGCGATCTCATATACTCGTTGTAGATCTTGGCTAGAGAGTATTGCGCCGGTGGGATTGTGTGGAGAGTTAATTACAATCAGCTTGGTCTTCGCTGTTACAAGTTTTTCTAACACATTAACATCGTAAAGAGTGTTCTGATTTGGTTCGATCTTCCATAGAGAGACATCACAACCGATCGCACGTGGAACACTATAAAGTTGCTGATAAGCCGGATAGGGTGCAACAACATGATCGCCAGGATTAAGCAGTAGGTTGAACAATAAAAAATTGGCTTCAATGGCACCGGTAGTAATAAGGATATTATCAGGTTCACAATTGGTATAGGTTTCAGCAAGCAGTCTACGCAACTCCAATGTACCACAAGCTTCGTTATAGCCAAGGCGCAAGTTGAGTAAGCGTTCTTTTAACTCAGTACGCTGATCAGGTGGCTCAAACGCGAGTAGATCATTGGCAGTAAGAGGAAAAATACCGCTTTCAGCAATGTCATACTTAACATTCGTTTCATAAGTTGTCATCCAGCGCTCTAGGGCAAAAGTTTCAATCTTCATCTTCGCAATCCTTTAAAATGGGTTTTGTATGTTTCTACTCTACTAGTTTATTGTCTAAATCTCAAAGCTAGACGGCGAGGAATAAATTTCCTAACCATTAGAATACAAAACCCATGAAAATCCGTTATTAGATAAATAGAGATACAATCAGAAAGGCTTATTTCATGTTCAAACAGAAGCAGTCTGGACGTGGTGATACTACGGAACGATTAATTAGAATTCCCATTCTATTAGCGGAGCGCCCCTATTCGCAGCAAGAATTGGCTCAGGAGTTTGGAGTTGACACAGTAACGATCAGACGCAATATTGGGCATCTTTCATGCTATTACCCCATTATTGACGAGAAACGTGGGCGCGAAGTCTATTACTCCTTTAGTGGTGGCTACAAATACAAAGCGCCAAGTTTTACTCCTGCTGAGCTAGCGATACTGTTGTTAGCACAGGAATCGATTGTTGCCACAGGGTTAACCGCATTTGGAACACCATTTGCCAGTTATGGACGCACCTTGCTAGCAAAAGTACGGGCGGCGCTGCCACAGACGCTGCGTGACAAACTTGATGCGCTCTCCTCGATCTTTGGTTCATCTGCAGTACCTGCCAAAGACTATTCACCACATGCAGAAACAATCGACCGATTAACAACGGCGGCGGTTGAATGTTATCGTGTAGTATTGCGCTACCATACTCTTGGTACAGACACAATCTCAAACCGGTTGTATGAGCCATATGTGCTCTATTTCGATCCCGATGGTGCAACGCTAAAGTTGATTGGCTATGATCATGAGCGTAAAGAGATCATTCCGCTTTCAATAGATCGTATTCGTGGAGTCAAAGAGACCAAAGAGAGATTTACCCGTCCTAATTTTGATCTACATAATTTTCTTACCAAGAACTGTTTTAACGGCATTCATGGCGAACCTATTACCGTAAGATTACGAGCTTTTGGTGTAACAGCGCGAATTTTTGCCGAGCGCTGCTTTCACCCCTCACAAAGACAGATTGAATATGTGAAACCTAATAGAGGTGGTGAAGAGAGCATAACGATTGAGATGTGTGTAGCGCGTGGGCGAGGACTAGAGCGATTTATCCTCAGTTGGTCACCTGATGTAGAGGTACTAGACCCTCCGGAACTACGTAAGCGGATTGCAGAACTGCATTACCAGTCATTACAGCATATCGGGAAAAAAGAGTGAAAAAAGTGCCGAGTTGTTGGATATACGACCATGCTTGTCGGGTGTCTGTTTTATGATCATCGCGGGAAAGGAGATTACCAACAATGATAAAAGATTTTGATAGCTACGATGAGTTCTTCAGTAATGTTTTTGTTGGTAAAGATAATAAGCCACAACAACCTTTCGATTATCAGCGTAGATTGGCACTGGATAACTATTTGCCTGCAATGGTGAATGTCCCTACAGGAGCAGGCAAGACTAATGGTGTCATCGGTGCCTGGTTATGGCGCAGATTAAAGAGTCCTGACACTATTGGACGCAGATTGGTATATTGCCTGCCTATGCGTACGCTAGTGGAACAGACTGAAGCTGTTGCCCAACAAGCAATCGCTAGGCTGAAGGCGATATTTCCTGAGAGATTTAAGAATCTTAAAGTTTTTGTATTGATGGGCGGCGATATCAGCGATGAATGGGATTGCTACCCTGAACGTGAATGTATACTGATTGGCACACAGGATATGTTGTTATCGCGTGCACTCAATCGCGGTTATGCGATGAGCCGCTTCAGGTGGCCTATACATTTCGGGTTACTCAACAATGATTGTTTATGGGTATTGGACGAAGTTCAGTTGATGGGCGATGGCTTGGCGACTACCGCACAGCTTGCAGCTTTCCGTGAGCAGTTTAAAACTTTCGGTCATTGCCACTCAATCTGGATGTCGGCCACGCTGGATCGTGAGTGGCTTAAACAGATTGATTTTGTGTCACGAGTTGAGCAACTCAAATTGCTTGAGCTTTCAGATAAAGATCGCGCCGTTGAAAAATTAAAAAAGCGGCTCACGGCCATAAAACATTTGAGTAAAGCTCCTCAAATCTGTCGATTGCCTTCTGGATTGGCAAAATTCATCAAAGAAAACCATTATCCTGGAACACAGACACTAATTGTGGTCAATCGTGTGGCACGAGCACAGGAGACTTTCATCGCTTTGCATGAGCTTTACCATCCACCTATGCCAAAGTCGAAAAGAAATGCTCTACTACCACCGAATTCTGATGCACCAGAGTTGCTACTAATCCATTCACGGTTTCGTTCACACGAGCGTACAGCGCTGGCCCGCAAACTCAACGATTCTCCTGCTGCTAATAGTAGTGGCAGAATCATTATCTCTACACAGGTCGTTGAAGCAGGGGTTGATCTATCCTCGCGACTGCTTATCACCGACTTGTCGCCATTTGCTAGTCTTGTACAGCGATTTGGTCGCTGTAATCGTGCAGCGGAATTTCCTGAAGCACAGATCTTTTGGGTTGATCGACCATTAAGTGAAAAGGATGCCGAGAGACTAGCCGATAAGCCTGAGTTGGAAGGGAAAGAAAGAGATAGAATAGCTGCGCCCTATCAATGGAGTGACTTAGAGACTGCCCAGCATTTGCTGACTAAGATGACTTCTGCCGCGCTTGAGAATCTGCCTATCCATTCCGATCCTTACATACCTGCTCATGTCCTACGCCGCCGTGATTTAGTTGATCTTTTTGATACCACAACAGATCTATCTGGTTATGACCTAGATGTTTCGCGCTTCGTGCGGGGCGGCGATATAAGAGATGTTTCTGTTGCCTGGCGCAAACTTGATAGTAATTCTCCTTCTCGCAAAGATCCGCAACTAAGTCGTGATGAGCTGTGTACAGTTCCGATCGGGGAGTTTAAAGAGTTCTTAAAATCTGGCGATTTGCGGGTGGCCTGGGTTTGGGATGCACTGGAAAGTGAGTGGCGAAAAATCAATGAAGGAGAATTACGACCAGGGTTGTTGTTGCTACTTGATATAAAAGCTGGTGGTTATGATACACGCCAGGGTTGGAATAGATTCAGCAAAGAGCCAGTTGATTCTGTACCACAAGAGACCATTGAAGAGAATGAGGGTTTGGATGATGAGCCGCTGAGTGTGCGAAATTATTGTCAAAAACTGGCGTCACACTCACGTGAAGCAAAGGCAGAAGTAGAGCGAATTCTTATTGCACTCAATTCACTAAAATTGGCTGAATGGTCTGCTGACCTGATTTATGCCACACATCATCATGATTGGGGTAAGGCACATGCAATCTTTCAGGAAACATTGCACAAGGGGCTAAATGAATCCTGGCATGAAATTCTGCTCGCTAAATCAAACAGTCACAGCAGACATTCCCGCAAACATTTTCGGCATGAACTGGCTAGCGCCCTGGCCCTGCTGCAAACTGGCGCATCTGACCTGGCCGTGTATTTGGCTGCCTGCCATCACGGCAAAGTCCGCCTGAGCATACGCGCATTACCCGGTGAAGACAAACCTGATAAAGAAAACCTGATGTTTGCACGTGGTATTTGGCATGGCGAAAAATTGCCTGCTGTTGATCTAGGTGATGGTGAGCAGAAGCCAGAAGTGACACTCGATCTTGAGCCAATGCTGCTAGGCGTAGGACAGAATAACGCACCATCATGGCTAGAGCGAATGCTGATGCTACGTGAGCGGTTGGGTGTATTTCGTCTTGCTTATTTGGAGAGTCTAATTCGTGCTGCCGATGTGCGCGCAAGTATCAACCCGCAGGATTATTGGTCGTAGGAGGTGTTGTGATGAATGAGATTACTCTTTACGGTTGTGCGCCGCAACCATTGATCTATTACTTAAAGGCGCTAGGTATATTACGACTAGTAGCCGAACAGTTTGATCGAGAGGTACGTGCTGCCTGGCAAGGCGATCTATTTTCTTTGTTCATCAAGCAAAATGCAGATGAGCTAATGGAATTCTTTCTAAGTATATATAGTCCAACACCAATACTGGCTCCTTGGAATGGTGGTAGTGGATTTTATCCACAAGATAAAAATCAGCGCGCCATGATTGAGCAGCTTTGTCGTATCAAAACAGCTCGACTAAATGATTACCGAGAGACTTTCGCTATTGCTCGCAAGCTTATAGGAGCGCGAAATGTGCAGCCGAAAGATGAAGAGAAAGCCGAAATACTCAGACGTGCTCGAACTCTGTTCTCAGATCGAGTGATAGCCTGGCTGGATGCCGCTTATGTGCTAGGTGAAGAAAAACCTGACTACCCACCATTGCTGGGATCAGGCGGAAATGATGGTCGTCTGGATTTTACCATTAACTTTGTTGCTCGCCTGATTTCTGTCTTACCCGACTGCATTCGTGAGAGTGCTGCCCAAGAATGGTCAGAAAAACAGGTGGCTGGGAATCTCACGTCAGAGAAGATCTCAAAACTAGAAAAGAAGCTCAGTCAACAGACTGAACAGCAGGTTGGCCGAAGCCAACAACAGCTTCGTGCGGCTCTGTTTCAGGGAGCTGCACCAAAATTGGAAGCTGCCGCAGTCGGTCAATTCTATCCCGCAGGCGTGGGTGGGGCAAATGCAGACCAGGGAACCAGCGGTGATTCACTAGTCAATCCTTGGGATTTCATTCTGGCAATTGAAGGCACCCTGATGCTGGCTAGTGCAACCGTCAGACAACTGGCAGCGGGAGCAAGATCGCGTGCTTCATTTCCATTTACAGCTAGAAATGCTGCTGTCGGTTATGGCACAGCCGTCGCTGGAGAAAAGATACGTGCAGAGATCTGGTTGCCATTATGGTCGCGTCCAGCAAGCTACTACGAAATTGCACATATCTTCAGTGAAGGGCGCGTGCAGTTTGGTAGCAAGTATCGACGCAGTATACAAAGTGGCTTTGACTTTGCCCGTGCCATTTCTGAACTAGGTGTTGATCGTGGTATTGAAGCATTTCAACGCTATGGGTTTATTGAGCGCAACGGGCAAGCCAATTTGGCTACTCCGCTGGGACGTTTTGAAGTCCAGGAACGACCACGCGCGACTTTAGTATATCAGTTTGATCGTTGGCTTGATGAGCTATGCCGAGCAACTGGCGATACAAAGACACCACCACGCTTTATCCGCAGGCGTGAGCAGATCGAAGAGAATGTCTTCAATCTGTGCGCTAGCGGAGAGGCTGAACACTTACGCGCAACGCTAATCGCATTAGGAACAGCCGAAGCTGAATTAGCACGTAGTCCCCGCTTCCGCGATGAGAAGAGACTCAAGCCATTGTTTGGATTGTCTGAGCGCTGGGCAGTTGAATGTGATGACCATAGCTCGGAATTTGATATTGCCGTGGCCCTCGCTGCTATCATCGGTGAAGGCAGTAGAGATCCGATGCGAGCTAGCATTGAACCTGTCACTATTAATAATTCACAAATTGACTGGACGAGCGACGAGACGGCAGTAGTTTGGAATGCTGGAATACTCACTGACAATTTAGCAGCAGTATTAAATCGCCGCTCCATTGCCGCTCGTGCTGCTGGTGCTTCACATCCAGCAATATACAGCCGCCGTGCTTGCTCACTTAGTTCCATTGCCGAGTTTCTCAATAAACAGACAGATGATGAACAGATTGAAAACCTACTACGTGGACTGAGCCTCATCAACTGGAGCAAGGCTTCAGGCCGTTTGACTCAAAGTGTAATTACTATGCCACCAACATTGCCACGTGCTTATGCATTGCTGAAGTTGCTATTTTTACTAAATGGTAGGTTGGTACGTTATGGATTGTCAGAGTCAATCATTATTAGGCATGAGCCTTCACTCATTCCGCTACTATGTGCAGGTAGAGTTGCTGAGGCACTGGAAATCGCGGAGCGAAGATTACGTGCAACAGGATTAATACCATTCACCAGTCATTTCTACTTTCCAGATGAAGACGGTACGCGTCTAGCCGCTTCACTGCTGATTCCAATTGCTGAACAGGCACAACGTATGCTCGCTAAGTTAGTGCTACGGCCAACAACTGAAGAAACGCCTATCACACATTTTTCTGTGATGGAGTAAAAGAAGATCTAATCACAATTTTCAAACAAGCAAGGAGATAATCATGGACGACAAACTGGAGAATATCTTCAACAAACTTGCAAATGAGTCACGCCTGCTTATTGAAGCAGAGCTTTATCCGCTTCAGGGTGATCGCTTCCAGCCCACGGGCTTTCCTGATCTAGGTGCGGCAACATATAAACGTGCCGATGGTACACCAATGTTATTGATAGAATCTGCACAATCGATGGCAAATCGACTAGAGGCAGTCTGCTGGGATCAGGCAAGAAATGAGATTATCGCACCATTGAAAGGTCTGCCGCATGTTGTTGTTGATCTAGGAAATGGAATGATCACCAGTTCAATTCAAGAAGCACATCGGCTCAATTCACCACGCATTATTAATGATGAGTCACTGAACAAAGCTATCAGGGATGAAGTAGGTGATCCTGAGAACAGTCTGCTCGATCTGCGCAAACTAGCACATGCTATTTTCAAACGTGATAGTAGCGCGGTGGTGCATGGTATCTTCCTTGAAAAAGTGGCAGGACGATTGCGCCTGCAACGGTTGCTATCAAGCTTTATTGAAGCAGAAGGTGTACTGCCTGTCACTTCCGGTGGAGTTAAACTTGATCATATTGCCCCTTCCGGCGATGCTGCGCAAGGATATGGCAATGTACCTTTTAGTCGCACTGAATATACATCTCGTCGGATCATAGCCTATTTCAATCTCGATCTGACTACAATGCGTGGTTATGGGCTTGGCGGACATGCAGAGCAATTGCTGATCGCATTGTCGTTATTCAAGATCCTTAAACTACTAAATAGCGGATTGCGCCTACGTACGGCTTGTGATCTTGAACTACGCTTACTTAATGTTAAACGGCCATCGGAACTGAATATCGATTTGAATCTGTTATCAAAACTGGAAGAAGCTCTACCTGAGCTGATTTCAAATTGCGAATTTGGCCCACAATCAACTCTTTACATTAAGGGGCAATTGACTGCGAAAAAGAGAACGAAAGAATCTGGCAAGCCTGCTGAAGCTATGGCCGAGGGAGGTGATAACTTATGATCGCGATCAGTCTACGTTTTTTGGCTGGGCGCTTTCACGCTACACCTTGGGGACATCACCATAATGAAGGAGAAGTGGAGTGGCCACCCTCTCCCTGGCGCCTGCTGCGCGCACTAGTGGCAGTTTTTCATCGGACACGGCCTATTGACATTAGCGAAGATCGACTACAGCGTATCGTAACAGCTCTAGCTGCACCACCATCATTTTGGCTACCTCCAGCGACCGTTGCGCATACACGCCACTTCGATCAAGCCAATGGTGGAATCAAATTCTTCGACACATTCATTGTTATTGCTCCACAGGAAGAAGTTATCTATCTATGGCGAGAAGTCGAATTCAATGAAGAAGACAAACAAGCGTTAGTCGTATTGCTCAAAGCGCTTGGTACTTTTGGACGCGCAGAATCCTGGTGTGAAGCAAAGCTGACTGAAAATGTGCCTCAGATCAATAGCTCACCACTCAGCTCCGGAGAATCATTAGCTGGATTAGAGCCAGTACGACTATTGGCACCTGATCCATCTACTGGCGATGTACTGAAAACTTTACTGATCGAAACAGCAGAGATGCGCAAACAGAAATATCTTGATCCACCAGGAACACGCTGGGTGACATACAAACGTAGTATTGGTGCATTGAAAATGCGTCAAACTGCTCGCTCATTCCCCAGTATGATGATGAGCCGACCAATAGTCGCGCGCTATGCGCTAGATTCTACTGTTCTACCTCTAGTACAGGATACGCTACCTTTTTGCGAGCAAGTGCGACGCGGACTCATTCGCAATCGAGTTGAAAATAGACACTCTGAAGTCATCATTGGCAAATCTGTGGATGGAGTGCCTCTGCAAGGACACTCTCATGCGCATTACTTAGCAACAGATGAGGATGGTGATGGGAGACTCGATCACATAACGATCTATGCTCCACAAGGTTTTGATTCAGGTGATGTAACAGCACTCAGTCAGTTGACTTGTATCTTTCGACGAGGCAATCGGCCTGATGTCAATATGGTGCTAATTGGGCTAGGACAACAGGAACAGTTTATTGAAGTGCCGATCTTTGCTGCATCGAAACAATGGCATTCAGTCACACCATTCTCGTTGCCACGGTTCGCTTCACGCGGAGCAGGGAAGCCACCACGACCACGCGATCTACCAGAAGCACAGCTTATTGGTGAACTGAAATCGCGTGGATTGCCTGAACCAGTTTTCATTAAACGGATCGAAGGTTACTCAGTAAATGAAAGACCATTGGTACGTTGGTTGGAATTTCACACACGTAGATTCAATGGCACAGAAGGGTATGGCCTGGCTGGGTTTGAGTTGGAGTTTGCAGAACCGGTGCGTGGACCATTGGTACTGGGATTTGGTTGCCATTTCAGTCTGGGCTTATTTAGTCGGGTTGAGATGTAACTATGAAGGAGACAACGAATGCTGATTATTGGAAAATTGTCGGGAATTCAAAACTATCTGTTTGATGTTGCGCACGAAGGTGGTGGACAGGCACGTCGATTACGCGCACGGTCGTTTTTCATCCAACTATTGGTTGAGACAGCGGCACAACGTGTCCTGTATGCCATTAATTGGCCACAACAGCGACTTCAGTTCTGCAATGCGGGAAAGTTTCTACTGGAAGGCGATGACCTTAATGTAGAGCAACAGAATGCTTTCAACAAAACCGGCAGAGAGATCAGTTCATGGTTACTCGAAGAAACCAATTCAGATCTGCATTTTTCACTTGTTGCGCAGAGTGGGGAAGGCAAGTTAGAACAGCATTATTACAGTGCGATGAAACAATTGGCGAGGAAGGAGAAACAGGCTTGGGTTGATGTTGTTACTAATGGGCAATCATGGCAAGTCGAAAAATTGATATTGCCATCGCTTGACGAGCCATGTGAATTGTGTCGCCATCGCCAAGTAGAATGCAATGAAGATGAAGATGGAGTAACCCGCCATGTATGCCGTCAATGTTTCCGTGATCGTGAAATCGGCAAGCTTTTGCCTACAGTTAAATGGGCAGTCTTGTCACCACACGCATCACAGAACAGCTTTAATGTATGTGGTTGGCATGTCACACTCACAGTGTCCCTGCCCGTGTTCCATCAACGTGAGATCGTGTTATCCCTTGAGGCAAAACAGAATGGTAACGGCAATGCAACACGAAATTTCATTAAACGCCGGCTGATGCCACATATTCCCCTTGAAAATAACAGGCCCATAGAGTTTGTTGAACTTGCTAAGAAATCTCGCGGCGATCAGTTGCTTGGTGTGCTGAAGATGGACGGTGACAAATTTGGCTCACACATTAAAGGATTGTTTCAGGGAACATCTGGCCTCAACAATCTTACTAAGTTTAGCTATGAAACAGATGAATTTTTTGCTGGAACATTGACTAATCTGATGAAAAAGGAGCCCTGGAATCTGATGATTTACACGATCTTTTCCGGTGGTGATGACTTGCTATTGGTTGGGCCGTGGGATGTCATATTTGATTTTGCTGGGGTAGTGCAGCAGAAGTTTTACGAGCAGTTTAATAACCGGGGTCTGACCCTGAGCGGTGGAATGGCATTCATCAAACCCAAACACCCAGTTAGGTTTGCTGCCAAGCAGGCAGAGGAGTTATTGGAAAAAGCAAAGAATAGACCAGCTCCAAATGCGCAGGAAGGCAGAAATCAACTGGCGGCATTTGGACAAATATGGAAGTGGTGGGAGCACAAGATAATTCTCAACTGCGCACACAGATTGGTTGAATTGGTAGACAAAGGGGTGATGCAACGGGGCTGGCTACAAACACTATTACGATTGTCAGAAATGCGTTTGCATAGTCGTACCCCTGCAGATGTGGGGCTGGCTGCGGCACGATTGGCTCATACAGTAGCGCGCAACTATCCGCGCCGCAACGATCCAAATCAGGAACGGGTAGCATTACGGCAATGGGCAGATAACCTGATTGCAGATTTTGAACATGGGAAAAACGTAGAGACCAGATACTTGTCAGCCATAATACGCTACGCACTGACAGCGACACGAATTCAGAGAGAGGAGAAAAGTTATGAATGAACGCAGACAAAATAAAAAGGCCAATTATATTAGCGATTTTTGGCGGGATTACCTGAAAGATGATTATTTTGACAGTAATGGGCATTTACGCATTGATTATATCAGCTTCGCACAAATGAGCAATATGGCGCAGAAAATGGCTGAGGCGGGTCTGAGCAAGTCTCAAATGCGACGATTCTTCTCACATTGTCGCACATTGGAGATACAACTTAAAGGTGGTGCGGAGTGGGATAGTATCAGACCAGATTTCTTGAAACTCCGCTACGTAGCAGCACATGCAAGTAAACAAGTAGCGAGCAACCTTCCTACTCTGTTTTTTGATTTCATCAGTCGCAATGTGGATAAGGTACAAACTAAAGAAAGTTTTCTCAAAGGATTCATGCCGCATTTTGAAGCCTTGGTAGGATTTGCGGCTTTGTATTTGAACAGATAGTTAAGGAGGAAAAATGACTGTTAATGAAGATCGACAAGGCGTCCCCCAAAAAGAAA
>JBFLVQ010000017.1:0-36626 GCA_040758525.1 Acidobacteriota bacterium | reverse complement strand
CTGGGAGCCGGGGGGCGATAATACATCATCTCTTCGAAGATCTCTAACATCTTCATTATTGCTGTACCACCCACAGCACCAGTGCCACCGAAAATAGTATAAGTACGTGAGAAAGCATTAGCTGCTTGACTGGCTTGATAGATGCGCTCGGCAAAGCGAGTCTTTTTGTAACCAGGCTGTTGCCGCATATTATCCTTTATTGCTAAACAATGTGTAGGTAAGCTGTTGCGTTCGCGCTTATGCTACACCAAGGCAGCTTCCATTAGCAATTGACACTACCCTTTTTCAGTTATTTTATCAGCAAAATTACGCTATCAGAATAGGATCATTTGGTATTGAAGAGGATACGATAATAACAGCCGCCACCACCATGTGGGATCGTACGTTTGAGGGATACTTTTGCTCCTAAAGCCTCGCGTTGAAGGTTCAATTCTGCTGCACAAACTTCGGGAAAATGTGTTGCAACCTGCGAAATCGGGCAATGTTTAATGGTGAGCATATATTCATTACAGCCGACTGCATTAACTTCTACTAGATAACCAAGACTACGCAGCAATTCAGCCATTTCACTTACTTTGGTTACTTCCAAAGCCTTGCCCTGTAGTTTCTGTTGCAATTGTTGTAAGAATTCTTCGGCACGCCCAGCAAAGATAGAACGCACTGCCTGATGGCCAAACATACGTCGCACTTGACGTAAAACATCAGCAGCCAATGTCTCATAAGAAGAGGGAAAGATTTCATGCCCTTTATCTGTGAGTTTATAGAGATGAGAAGGACGCCCACGTTCATTATGCTTTTCAGTTCGCATTGAGACAAGTTCATCGCGTTCTAATCTACTAAGGTGGCCACGTACATTGACACCAGACATCTTTAGCTCTTCGCTCAAGGCTTGTACAGTCATCTCACCATTCACCTTTAAGAGTTCAAGAATTTTGTCTCGTGTCGTATCACCAAGCCTAACTTTAGTCATAGTAAAATATTAGCATCTGATGCAGACTTTTTCAAACCGGTTGTGAAAAGTGTTTCTGCTCTGTCTGCTGTGATAAAGGCAACGGCTGGTTGATAAGGTTTGCTGGTGAACCCAGGTCTGACATAAAATAGCCCGTTTCCCAGTTCCTGACCAGAGAGGAGGCAACTACATGTCAAGGATTGAAAAAGTACACGCTCGGGAGATTTTGGATTCGCGTGGTAATCCTACCGTTGAGACAGAGGTAGAACTAGAATCTGGCGCACGTGGGCGCGCAGCCGTACCCAGTGGCGCCTCAACCGGCGAAAATGAAGCTATAGAACTGCGTGATGGTGTGAAAAACCGCTACCTAGGTAAAGGTGTACAGAAAGCTGTGGCGAATGTGAATAACACTATTGCCAAAGCCCTTTACGGTCATGACGCGCTCAATCAGCCTAGCATTGACAAGATTATGCTTGATTTAGATGGTAGTAAAAACAAGAAGAAACTAGGCGCTAATGCGATTCTGGCGGTCTCCTTGGCAGTTGCGCGCGCCGCTGCGGATGAGTTGGATCTACCGCTCTACAGCTATCTAGGCGGTCCTGGCGCACGTACTCTGCCAGTACCTATGATGAATATTCTTAATGGTGGGGCTCATGCTGATAATAATGTCGATTTTCAGGAATTTATGGTCCTGCCTGTGGGCGCGCGTACTTTTACTGAAGCTCTGCGTTGGGGTACAGAGATCTTTCATGCGCTGAAAAGCGCACTAAAAAAACGTGGCTATGTCACTAGTGTAGGTGATGAAGGAGGATTTGCCCCTAGTCTAAAATCGAATCAAGAAGCCGTCGATATTATTCTTGAGGCAATTGCCGCAGCAGGCTTTAAGGCTGGTGAACAGATTGCTCTAGGTCTTGATGTGGCAGCTAGCGAGTTTTATGAGAATGGCAAATATGTCTTCAAGAAATCTGATAAATCCCAATATAGCGCACAACAGATGGTTGAATTCTATAGTAATTGGGTGCATCAGTATCCGATTATCTCGATCGAGGATGGTATGGCAGAAGGCGACTGGGAAGGCTGGGCAATGCTTACTCAAGCACTTAGTAGACAAGTGCAACTAGTAGGAGATGATCTTTTTGTCACTAACACGGAATATCTTACAAAAGGTATAGAGCGCCACATTGCTAACTCGATTCTGGTAAAAGTCAATCAGATCGGTACGCTTACTGAGACAATGGAGGCGGTTGAACTAGCCAAAACACATGGCTACACAGCAATTATCTCACATCGTTCTGGAGAGACAGAAGACACCTTCATTGCCGATCTTGCTGTTGCGCTCAATACTGGTCAAATCAAGACCGGTTCTGCCAGTCGCACTGATCGAGTAGCCAAATACAATCAACTGTTACGTATTGAAGAGGCACTAGGTGCGGCAGCACGTTATCCAGGCCGCCAGGCTTTCTATAATTTGCCTCAACTCTCTGAGAGTGATACAGCGCGTAAAGCGAAAAAATGAAGATTCTCGATATCGGTTGTGGCAAGCATAAAACGGTAGGGGCACTAGGGCTCGACTGTAATCCAAAGACAGACGCGGATGTAATACACGACCTCAACGATATCCCTTATCCGTTTCCTGATAATGAGTTCGATCTAATTGTAGGAAATCAGGTAATTGAGCATGTTGAAGATGTGTTAGCAGTAATGCGAGAGCTTTATCGTATTGCGCGGCCTGGTGCATTAATACGCTTAGACACTCCGCATTACACTGATGTTAGCTCATTCCGTGATCCTACACATCGACACCATTTTACTTGTGAGTCGTTTATGTATTTTACTGAGAAGCGGCCAGAGTTCGAGTTCTACAGTGATATTACACTACGCACAGTACGTATACGTGTGACGTTACTCAAGCTCTGGCGCGTATTCGGCTTTGAACTACTTGTTAATAGTTGCAACCATTATCCACAACTACGCTTTCTACGCCGTTTCTGGGAAGCCTATCTCTGTTATATCGTACGAGGCAAAAATATCTACTTCGAATTTGAGGTTATAAAATGAAAGTTGGTATTGTGGGTCTTGCCGGCGCCGGTAAGACCACCGTCTTTAATACGCTCACCGGTCTAAAGGCAGAGGTCGGCGGCTATGGTGGCAAAGAGAAACCCAATGTAGGCATTATCAAAGTGCCTGATCCACGTATAGAAGAGTTAACACGTATCTATAAACCAAAACGCAAGGTGCTGGCGGAGATGGTCTTTGTTGATGTTGCTGGCCCTGAAGGTGAACGTGCCAAAGGCAGCGCAGAGCTAGATCCCAAGCTGGTCGCAGAAATGCGTGAAGTTGATGCGCTGGTGCATGTCGTACGAGGTTTTAATAGTCCGCTTATTGAGCGACCGCTTGATCTAATGCGCGACATTAAAGCATTTGAATCAGAATTGATCCTTTCAGATCTGATTCCTATTGAAAACCGCCTCAACCGTATGAAGAAGGAGAAGGCAAACCCTCGCGAGAAAGAATTGATCGAGCAGTGCAAAGCAATCTTAGAAGCAGAACAACCATTACGCTCACAATCACTCTCTACAGATGAATGGCAATTGTTGGCCGGCTTTCGCTTTCTTACTCAGAAGCCTATGCTGTTACTGCTCAATCTTGGTGAAGTCGAGATCGGTCAACCTGTACCAGTAGAAGTACAAGAATATGCCCAGGCAGGCGGTCTCAAACTTCTTACTATGTGTGGTAAGGCAGAGATGGAGATTGCTGAACTGCCATCTGAAGAGCAAGGAGAATTTCTTAAGGATTTAGGTATTACCGAACCAACCAGGGATCGCTTTATTCGTGCTGCTTATGAACTGCTAGATCTGATCAGCTTCCTCACTGCCGGTGAAGATGAATGTCGTGCTTGGACAATAAAACGTGGCACGATCGCACAGCGTGCTGCTGGTAAAGTCCATTCCGATATTGAACGAGGTTTTATTCGTGCCGAGGTGATCGCTTATCAAGACTTTATCGCTTGTGGCAGCGAAGCTCGCTGCAAAGAACTAGGCAAATTGCGCCTAGAAGGCAAAGAATACATTGTACAAGATGGCGATATTATCAACTTCCGTTTTAATGTTTGAGTTATCCCGGAGAGCCGCATGAATAAAGTCAAAACTGTATTGAAGTATCTACTCAGTCTCTTCTTTGTGGTAGTAGGAATCAGCCATTTTGTAATTTCTGATTTCTTTGTAAATATTATGCCTCCATATCTGCCCTGGCATTTGGCGCTTGTCTACATCAGTGGTGTCTGCGAAATTGGGCTTGGCCTAATAGTTCTGCTGCCAAGATATACAGCGCTGGCTGCCTGGGGATTGATTGCATTATTGATTGCAGTATTTCCTGCTAACATCCATATGGCGCTCAACCCCCAGCTATATCCCCATCTCAGTCCTAGCGCGCTCTATTTAAGGCTGCCATTACAAGGTGTATTCATTGCTTGGGCTTACTTGTTTACCCGGCGTGATATCACACACTAGTATGAGTACGCTATTTGAGATAATAGACCTCCGCCTGATCACGTTTTTCCACTAGCACGCGGCCATCTGTTACTGCCATATCTAAATGCGCCTGAGCCTCAGAAACTGCCAAGTAGCGGTGCATACCAGTAGCATTAGGGAAGAGATGCTCTGACATCTCCCATACGGTTGCGCCTCCATTAGGCAACAATGACAACATACGCGCTTGACGCTCGCGTGTATGCTTGAGTAGTTGATTGAAATGCTCACCATAATCGGTGATCGGTTTACCATGCCCAGAATGTATATGTGTGGGCGCCAACTCCTTGATGCGTGACACCGAACATAAGTACTCATTAAGGGATGGAAAACGCCGATGTGTGTCAATGGGATCACAATTAAGCATAGGATTGGGCGTGATATGTTTGATCACGGTGTCGGCAGCAATCAGTTCACGATTGCTCTCACGCATCAAGCAGATACTGCCTGGAGTGTGGCCCGGCGTGTGTAGTACACGTAGCGAGCCATTCTCGAAAACAATCTCTTCCTCATCTTCAAGAGTATCAAAAATGAACTGATTCTTGCCTACCGGATGTATACGCGCATAGCCTTGTTCAAAACGCTCAATTGCCTCAATAGGCACACCAGCACGCTTTAATAGATTACGGTGTTCAGAATAGTCGTACTGAGTACTGATCTTGTTAGCCTCCCAGGAGTGTAAATAGACCTTTGCTCCTGAGATCTCCTGTACGCGTGATACCAACCCATAATGGTCTTCATGCGCATGCGAGATGATAATACGCTCAATCATGTCTAGCCGTAGACCAAGCTCCTCAACACCATTGCGCAAGGCTGTAAAGGCATCTTCAGTGTTTGGGCCAACATCAATAATCGTTACTGGATCATTGCGAATCAAGTAGACATTGACTGGCCCTACATAAAACGGCGTGGGTATAACAATCTGATGAATATGCATAGGCTGCTATTATGGTACCGTAAGCGATATAAACTTGTGCGATGAGCCTCGCCGTGAATGATGTTCAACAAAAAATACCAGCGAGTCGCCTGGTTTCAATTTGTTGATTAACTGTGCAAAGTCTTCCTGTTTGGAGACCGGCTGCTTATTGACCTCTTTGATTACATCGCCATCCTTAAGGCCTGCATCATAGGCTACACTGCTAGTTTCAACGGTGCGTACTACCACACCAGCAGTAGCTTTGTAACCCATCTGCTGAGCGCGCATCTCGGTAAGGGTAGTAATGCTCAAGCCAAGTTTCTGATCAATCTTATTGTCTTTATTATCCTTGATGCTCTGTGGCTTGATCTCAGGCGTACTGCGCGGTACCAAGGCACTGACCGTCTGCGCGCGCTCAATCAGGTTAACATTAGCGGCGAGAACTTGACCATTGCGTACATATTTCACGATAACCGGAGTGTTTACACGTGTAGATACAATTCTACGTACCAGATCCCGATCATCTTTGATCTTATAGCCATCAAATTCAACAATCACATCACCACTCTTCAAGCCAGCCTTGGCGGCAGGACCATCTATACCAGTGAGATCATGTATTAATGCGCCCGCCGCTTCTTGCAAATTGTAGATCTGGGCAAATTGCGGCGTTACCTTATCAGGGGCAACTCCTAAATATCCTCGTGAAACCCGCCCATTAGTCACCAACTGATTGTAAACATCGGTGAAGATTACCGAAGGAACAGCAAAACCAACACCCTGAAAATTGCCGGTACGGGTAGCAATCTGAGTATTTATCCCGATCACTTCGCCATTCATATTGATTAGTGGCCCACCCGAATTGCCAGGATTGATTGCTGCATCGGTCTGGAGAAATTGATTGAAGTTACGGCTATTATCGGTAACTCGCTCCTTAGCGCTGATAATGCCTGCCGTAACCGTCTGCTCAAGCCCAAAAGGACTACCAATCGCTAATACCCAATCACCAACCGTAAGCTTGTCTGAATTGCCTACATGCGCTGCTTTTAAGGGCTTGTTAGTGACAACCTGAACAACGGCTAGATCGCTCTCCTCATCAAGCCCAATTACTGTACCAGAGAGCAATGAACCGTCACCTAAACGTACCTTGATACGATTAGCACCCTTTACCACATGATAGTTTGTAATAATATAACCGGCGGGGTCAATGATAACACCAGAGCCACTGCTCTGATTGAAAACTTCGCCTTCACTGTCTAGATCTACTGTGGTGATATGTACAACGCTCGGCTCAACTGCACGTGTAGCAGCCGCAAACCCGGCTGAGAGCGTCTGTGGGGAAATATCGTTGGCCTGTACACGTAAAATCTCGCTCGCCCCTAAAGGAGCAAAACGACCTGCCGCCACTAGCCCAATTCCTATTCCTGTTAATAAAATAACTACCAGACAGACTGCTAAACGCAGTCCCGTAACCTGTAATACGATTATTCTCGCTGCTGATCTGTTTTCATTATTACCAGCAGAATAGAACTCTTGCCGAGAACACGGCGGTACTTCTTTCATTACTACCCTCCACCGCTATTTCTTAGTGAATTTACGGTTTATATCAGCGAACTGAGCGTCACTTGATAAAGCCTCATCAATTATAACAGAACGCACAAGTTATCCCTTAGGCAATTTTTCTCATCTGCGCCTAGTAGATCAAAATTATCTGCTGGCTCTGTTCAATATAGAAACCCCTTAGTTAAATAAAAGATATTGATAGATAATCTCAATTTCAACTATAAGAATAAATTATGATAGAAGAGACAAGATTAAATAATGGAGTGAAAGAGGCAGTAAAAGATGAGGAAGACTAGCCAGCAGAATAATGGCGAGCCTGTACATATACGCAAACAGGTGCTAGACCATTTGCAGAGACTAGCTGTAGAGAGGGAGGTACGCTTTACCGCACTGGACATCGCCGCAACTTTGAAACTAGATGACAAGTTGAGTGCGGTACGTACAATACTATCGCGTCTGCATCGTTCTGGATTACTGATAAAATCAGGAGTACGCAATAAGAGTTACATATACCAACCAGCATCAAATTTCGAGAAAAAGATGCAATGGATACTTACACGTGGCCGTTAATGACGCATAGAAGCGACATTTTTATGCCCTATCGATAGCCATTCGCGCTCTGCAACAATTCTCCATTTGCCACATCTCACTGCTTGTGTATAATCAATCCGCAATAATCACTTCGCTGCCGGAAATACCCCTATGGAACAAGATGTCTTTGATGCGATCTGTGCCCACCTTGAGCCCGGGCAGCTAGTCAGTGTAAAGATGAGTACGGGCAATATTTTGACAGGAACTTTTGTGCGTTATGAGCGTGCTCCTATCGCAGATGGTATTCTAGTGATGTCTACTCCACAACAGACCCTTGGCCTCTCTGCTACACAGATTGTGCGTATCTTACCTTATACTGACAGCTCTTTCGAAGATACTATCCAACCTATCGATGAATAGCAGCGAAATTGGTCGGGGATTTTTTCAGATGATATCTACCGTAGGCTGGTGTGGCTTCACTTTTGCGCGTAGTGCAGTAATCTGCTCAATGATTACATGGTAACGCTTCTTGTCGCCTACCTCCTGATAAAGCGCTAGAGCACGTTCGAAGTAGCTAAGCGCACGCTGATAGTCGGCACATTGCTGCTGATAATGGCCGGATGCCACTAGTGCACGTGCTATCAATATAGGGTCATCTATACGCTGAGCCAGCAGCAACGCCTTCTCTAACCATTCCTCGATCTGTGCAGGTGTATTGCTCAGTTTCAGTTCTGCGCAAAGCATCAAGTAGTCACAAAAATGGCTTGCCAGCGCAAGCGTATCTGGCTTAATCAGCTCTCCTTTAGGAGCAAGTAGAGCAGCAATATCAAACTGTTCTACCAAACTACTAGCAGTCTGCAAGTGTTGGCGTGCTAATGCGGTCTCGCCAGCGCGCCAAGCTGCCCCAGCAGCAGCAACCTGATAGCAGAATGCCTGCGCAGTTTCACCAGCTAGTAGGAACTGATGTGCTGCTTCGATATACTGCCATTGACGTGACTCTTGCCCTGTTGTATCAAATTTGGCAAAAAGCTCTGCTACTTGTCGATGTTTGCTTTGCCGTTGAGAAATCGACCATTGATCATAGAGCACTTGAAAGAGCGCATGTTGAGCAAAACTGTAGTAATCGTCATTAGCCAGACCGCCCACAGAGGGGTGTGCCTCACGTAGCAACCCATAACGCAGACCATCATCAATGACAGACATCAAATTATCTTCATCAAATCCTGTACTGCGTTTAAGTATCTCAAAGCTAAACATCTCGCCTAAAATTGTTGCCTCTTTGAGCACTTCACGACTCTGCTCAGAGAGGAACTGTAAGCGTGCCTCAATCAATCGCGCCACGGTAGGGGGAATCTTGATCTCGGTAAGCGCACCACACTGCCATTGCTGTCCATCCCAGCTAATCTGCCCCTGTTCTGCTAGCACGCGTAGTACATTTGTTAAATGGAAGGGATTGCCTTCTGTCACTTGACAGAGCCGTGTTACCGCCTCTTCTGAGATCACAACCGGTTCAAAGATCTTCTCAATCAGTAGACGCACATCTGTAGATGAGAGCGGCCCAAGTTGTAGCCGTTGCAATTGGCGTTGATTAGCAACACGATCCAGCCAGTGCGCAATCTGGTTTTCAGGTTGCGCGATCTCTTGGGCACGTGCGCTAAAGAGAAAAAGTACTCGTGCTCCTGTGGTAACACCAATCAAATAGATTAGAAATTTGAGGCTGGCAGGATCGGCTAATTGCAGATCATCAAGCGCGAGTACGACTGGCTGGTATTCAGAAAGACGTAGATAGATCTGTGCAAGCAACTGTGAAGTCCCGTCTACTTGCGTCTCGTCTGTAGATTGCAACATAAAAGCAGCAGTAGTGGCAGTTCGCTCACTGCCTTGTGTCGAGATCGCATCTTGAACTGCCGCCGCCAAGCTTCCAAAGATCTTGTTAAAACGTATTGAATCGCCCTGTAACAATTGCTGTAGATAGTTACGCACAGCGGTCATCGACCAGGGTAGTGTCAGCCTACTACTGCTAAATTGACCGCTAAAACAGAGTGCCCCTTCTGTGCTGAGATTCTTAACAGATTCAGAGAGTAATTCTGTTTTGCCAATACCAGGATCGCCTGAGATCAACATTACTGTAGATTTGCTCTCACATACTTGTTCATAGACAAGCCGCACTTTGGCCAGTTCACGCCGACGCGCAATAAAATGTTCAAAGCACATTGCACGCTGGCTCGCCTGTTGAAACTCTTGACGTACCTGTTCAGCCGAACGTACCAATGGTCCAGAGATAAACATTCCCACTGTGCGCCGCGCACCACGTTTAGGCGACTGCCGCAAAACTGCAGCAAATTCTCCGATCGTTTGATAGCGTGCGGCGGGATCTTTCTCTAGCGCCTTTAGCACGGCAGTCTCCAACATTGGTGGAATATCAAAGATGATACGGTGCAATGGCAGTGGCTTAGCATTGAGTTGCTGATAGATCACTTGCGCCTTATTGGGAGCATCAAAGGGCCGCCGTCCAGTAAGCATATGATAAAGGATCACACCTAAGCTGTAGATGTCGGCGCGTGCATCGATCTCAGTAGATCGGCACTGTTCCGGTGCACTGTAATGAAGTGAGCCAATCAGCGCGCCAGCAGTAATATTCTGAAAGGCATCGGCATGCTCCTTTAACTTTACCAGACCAAAATCGATCACTTTGGTTACTGGGGTATTACCTGCTACAAGGAAAATATTAGAAGGCTTGAGATCTCTATGGATAATGCCTCGCGCATGTGCTTGTGCAAGCGCATCACAGGTCTCAATGGCGATCTGTGTTGCTACCGTTACTTCTAATCGCTTCTCACCCTCAAGCCGATCAGCCAGTGTGTGTCCCTCTAATAACTCCATCACGATATAGAAAAGACCGTAAGGATTGGCGCCAAAATCGTAGACAGTAACAATATTGGGATGCTTAAGACTGGCTATTGCAACTGCCTCGCGGCGAAAGCGCTCACGCGCGATATTACTAGCAAGCAGTTGTGGGTTGAGCACTTTGATTGCGACACGCCGTTGTAGATCTTGTTGTAGCGCACAGTAGATACTGCCCATAGAGCCTCTTGTTAGTAAGCTCTCTAAACGATACTTGTCAGCAATCTCTACACCACCTGGTAAAGTGTATTTAAGCGTGCTGCCATCGGCTGGACAGGTGAATTCATGGTCATCATAGCAAAGGTGACAGACAAGGCATTCTTTCATAGGCTGATGGACCCCAATGAAGAGGCTGGTTGCAGAGCGCTACCAGCTTCGCCCTGACAATAACATAATTTTACTGTTTTTGTGGCTATTTATTGGTGAACTGTACAGAGCTAAGAAGAGTATCAAAAGCGGCTGAGGACTGTGTATCATTTGGCTTAACGCCAAACAGTGTCCACTTGTAGAGATAGCTGTTATTAGGCAATAGTACAATGAAAACACGACCTTGCGTAGAAGAATCACCAACTATTCGAGAAGCAGAGAGGTTTGCTACCTTGATCTCTCCTGCCTCTACCAATTTGGTCAAGTGACCCTGTTTGACAAGATTGTTACCCAGCCGTTTTGGCTCGATATCATCTCGACGCGCATCAGCCGGGCGGCGCGAAATCTGTAGATTCATCATTGGTAAATTGGCTGTTCCTGCGGGTCCAGGATTAGCCCATAAGGATCGGTCGATTCTACGAATAAAAGAGATTGATTCAACATCTTTTGCTACTTTGGTCTGTTGCTGCTCAAAGGGCTGCCAATCTTTGGGCAGTGTCATTGTTGCTTCGCCCATAGTCGGTTTTACTTCTACAGGTGTGGCAGCGGCGGGCGCCGTGTTTGATGATCGAGCATTATTTACCGGCGTTTTATCTTGAGAAGAACATCCTACCTGCACCAGCACACAGATAATAATAATGGCTCTCAACATGTGTAGAAACATTTAGATTTTTTTCGCCATAGCGGGCGTCGCGATTACAATGGTTCTTCTTGTTGCACGGTGACTTCACTACGACGCTGCCGCATTAATAGGTATCGAATGGCAACCACTAATCCAATAACTGCTATTACAACTAGCAATACCTGTGGTCCGTGCTGACGCATAAGCTCCAATGTAGCATTACCAAAATAGAGCGTTAACATTCCTAGCACTGAATAACGTAGTGCACGCCCAAAGAGTAGCGCAATGATAAATCGTGGCAGCTTGAAATTAAAGACTCCTGCCGTGAGAATAAATGGCTTAAACGGAAATGGCGGCGGCATTATCGAAGCAATAACTAGTGCCAGTGCATCATAGCGACCGAGAAACTCTTCAACAAATTTGCGCCGCGCCGGGCTGATACGCTTAAGTGCGCTCACTCCTAATCGCCGCGATACCAAATATAGCAAAGTACAGCCAATCGTCGAGCCAATTGTCGCGGCTAAGGCAAATCCCACAATAGTAAGAGCGGGACTCTTTAATGAAAGCATTACCAATAATACATCTGGCCCGCTTGGCATGGGCACAAAAGCGGAATCGAGCAATGCTACGCCAAAGATACCAATTAAACCATAACGTAACAGCCAATCTGAGAGGGTCTCAAAAAATTTCCACTTCAATATCACTATATGGGCTAACCAGAGAATACTACTCAAGCGCTACCTTTCCCTTCTCTCCTGGCACAGATGGCGCCACAGAGAGGCTTGCACCAGGAAAATAGTAGTTTAGAATGTGCTGGAAATTGCGACCGCGCCGAGCTTGCTCGACCGCGCCAGTCATACATAACCCCAGATTATGACCAAAGCCACGTCCCGTAAAGATTATTTGCCGGCCACGTCTGAGTATCTGAAAAGAGTTGCTCAATACAACATTCCAGCCAAGTTGTACTCCTATTAGATGTCTGAAGCGTGTGGCAGCAAGCTCTACTTGGCGGTTTTTATCTTCCACTAGCAATGTAGTGACAAAACCTGCTGGAGTACGCTGCTGCACCTTTATCTCTGCCTCTTCACCAGGGATAAAGCCAAGCACAGGTCGTAGTGCTGCCCAAAGCGCACGTACACTCACGGCTCTTTCCCAGCGATAGAAACGTTTACCACGACAATAGGAACAACGCACAGAGCGAAAACCCTGATTGGCTGGACTATCCGGTTCATTGCTCCATACTTCTCCAGGCAGCGCAGTAACTCCACCACAAGAGGCAGTAAAGTAGGCCGGCAAGATCTTTTCCTGATAACTGAGTACCATTCCAGCCGTCTCAGTCACAGCATGCTGTATTGCCTCTCTATCCGACACTCGTGTGAAAATATCCTCACCATAATAGAGTAAGCAATGGGTATTGTCACAGAGGTCATAGCCATCAACATTATGTCTGCCTCGCATAGCACGCAAATAACTGCGTACAACAATCGCCTGTGCTTTGAAGACTGCTAAAGTACCACCCGCCGCTAGTTCTGAAGCTGTACTTATCGCAACAGCCGTCTCTTCATCGGTATCAATCACGGTTTGGATCGTCTGTTGGTAGGATTGAAACTCGATTGGCAATGGCAGTTGTCGTACTAGTTTGCCAGGAATTGTTACTGTGATACTAGCTTCTCCTGCACTAAAGAGCCGTACACGCCGCACCAATCTATTGGATAATATCCCGCTTGGCCCTTGCCAGCGGCAAGCGAGTCCCTCTGCTGTGATTGCCAGCGCAATCTTCTCACCAACTGCCAACGGTGCTTCAATGGTAGAAGCCTCCTTTTCGGCTGGCAATAATTCTAGTTGTAGCGTGTTTGCGCTTTGCAGCGAAATCTTGGTTGGTTTGAGCAGATTGAAAAGTCCTATACGTAGACGCTCGGGTCGTGCCGTATCATCGGCATGTGCATTAGTCGCACAAAGGCAGAAAAAGATGCATAAGAGAATTGCTGGGACAGTCTTAGCGTGCAAGTCTATCGTCATAGCTATCCTTTGCCTAGTTCACATTAGTAGCGAACCAGCATTGATCCTTGTGCGCTTTCCTTTCTTCTACTATCTTCTTTTCGCTGCCCCTAGCTAAAGAAAAAGCACTGTCAGTGTAGTTAACTCAGGCAAGCGATTCAACCCAAATATGAATGATAAAGATATACTGATCCGAAATTCTGAACTAATTTACAAAAACTTGCATTTCCTACGCCTTTTAGTTATCCTGCGAAAATCGAATGGTAGTGGTTAAACCAATTTCTGACAACAAGTTGATCTTAATTAACGATAAACCCAATGAAAGGGTGTGAAAATTGCTTTAGTTTGTTGGTTTAGCTACTCGGGGCAGTAGTCTGTTGCTTACCGGCAGCGGGTAACTGCCAGCTTGTGTAGTGCTGGACCACCTTAAGGCGGCCAAGGTGTTGGTAACCAGTCCATAGAAGCCGTACCCAATCTGGGGCGGTGCCGTCACCGAGTCGCAGCAATTCAAAAACCAGAGAAAGTAACGACAACCAACGATAGTCTATGGAGAAAACGTTATGAGGCCATTACATCGTGTATTCGTCTGCTTTCTAGCAGTGGGACTGCTTTTCGGCGCACTAGCGCAAATCAGCTTGGCGCAGTCGCAAGCGACAGCAGCAGACCTCACGGGCGTGATTAAAGACGAGTCAGGCGCCGTTATTCCCGGCGCCACCGTGACAGTAAAGAATCCCCAGACGAATTTTGAGCGAGTCGCAAACACGGATGAATCGGGCACCTACAAGATCCTTGCCATCCCACCAGGCACTTATCAGGTGATTGCAGAGGCGGCCGGCTTTTCCAAACTAGTTAACGAGAATGTGGTGCTGACGCTCGGACAAGCCGCCCGACTCGATCTCGCTCTTAAAGTAACAGGTGTGGGTGAAGAGGTTGTAGTAACGGCGGCACCGGAAGTAGTAGAAACTTCCAAGACCGCAGTGACTCAAACAATCGATCAGCAACGCATAGATAATCTACCAATCAATGGGCGTAATTTCCTTAATTTTGCCCTTACCAACTCTCAGATTGGTAGAGACAATTCTCCGCCGCTGGGACCTGCCCCTACCACAGGACTGAACTTTGGTGGCCAGCGCGCACGCTCAAACCTGGTACAAGTTGACGGTGCTGATAACATCGACAACTCCGTCAATGCCGCGAAATCGACGATTTCACAAGAGGCAGTACAAGAATTCCAGGTAGTGATGAACAGCTTTGCTGCAGAGTTTGGCCGTACCGCTGGCGGCGTAGTAAACATTGTCACCAAATCAGGCACGAATGAGTATCATGGCAATGTTTTCGGCTTTATCCGTCATCGCTCTATTCAGGCGCGTAATGCACTTGCCTTCCCGCCTCCAGGCGCTGACCGTAAGCCAGCCTTCACACGTGGTCAGTATGGCTTTACTTTCGGCGGTCCAATCAAAAAGGATACTACCTTCTTCTTCCTTTCATTGGATCAGACACGACGACACGAGTCAGGGTTTTCACAGATTGGCTTGGATCCATCGATCTTCGATCTAACCCCAGCACAAAAGGCTTTTATTGCCTCCAGCCCAGCGGGAGCATTGTATGGTTCATTAGTGACTTCGGGAGCACAGGTAGCAAAAACCGGTATTGATCCCAATACTGGCCAGCCGGTCTTCTTCTCAACCTTCTTGCTCTCAGGTGGCCAACTAGGACGTATCCCTGCCTCTTTCAAAGTGCTTACTAATCTACAGAATGTCTATCCAGTGAGTGATGAATTTACCTTCTACTCAGCGAAGATAGACCACCAGATAAATATCAATAATCGCATCTCGGGGCGCTACACTTTTACACCAGCAACCACGACTGGTATACAGTCCTCTGGACAGAACCAGCCATTTGGTCTTAATGATGTATCGCGCACTGGTATTGCGACATTTCGTGATACGGCTGTGGTAGTGCAGGATCTGCATACTTTTAGCCCTACAAAAGTAAATGAGTTCCTCTTCAATTTTGGACGACGTGGCACGCTCTTTACTTCCAGTCCTGATATCTCACTCAATATCTCAGGCGCAGCATTTCTTGGTCGTGAACCCTTCTCGCCTGTTGATCGTGTTGAGAAGCGTTATGAGATTAAGGACAATTTCACTTATGCAAGTGGCAACCATACGTTTAAGTTTGGTGGCGACATCAACTTTGTGCGTATCAATCCAGCCCGCTTTGAGTTGAACTTCTCCGGTCTGTTTAACTTTGGTGATCTGCCAGCGGGAGCACTAAGTCCCGCACTAGCAGGAGCGCCACCAATTACTGCAGTACAGACTTATGGACTTGGTCTACCTCAGGTCTATGTACAAGGCTTTGGCCGCTCTACCGCCAAGTTTACTAACAAGACATTTGGAATATTTGCTCAGGATAGCTGGAAGATACGTCCCAATATCACTCTCAACTATGGTGTACGTTATGATGTTGAGTTGACCCCAGTAATTAAACCGGTAGGTATCACCACGGACCGGCTTACATTGAGTGCTGATCAACTTGATGCCGCCGAGCGTGCTCTCAATGTGTTGCAAGGTATACCTCGCGACAAGAATAATGTTGCGCCTCGTATCGCAATTGCGTGGGATCCCAAAGGCGATGGCAAAACCGTGATTCGTGCCGCTTATGGAATCTTCTTTGACCATCCGCTGCTAGCACTAGCCTTCAATGCTGATATTGCTGATGCTACACAGTCACCGCAATTTCTCACCATTGCAGGCAGTCCGCTACCTACCAATCCGCTTAATGCTGTGCAGATCTTTCAGGGCACACTGATACCAGGTGTTACCCCAGGTGTAGATCGTGGTGCGGTCTATCTCTTTGGCCAATCCCGTTTCGATCCATTCTCACCATTCCCAGGTTATGGTTCGATTCTACCCTTTACCTTGCCGCTCGATCGTGACTTTGTCTATGCTTATACCAACCAAGTGAACGTCTCTATAGAGCGCCAGATCTTCCCTGATGTTGCCGTCAATGCCACCTATATCTTTACAGGTGGTCGCAAGCTACCACACGTACGTGACCGCAACACACCAAATGCTCAGTTGCTCTTAGCGGCTTCACCACTTGGTACACCTACTCCATTGACGATTGCCAATAACTTCTTCCGTCCGTCTGGCCCCAATCCAGTATTTGTTATGACTGCCAGACCGATCCCATTTAGTCGTGTGCAAGCACAGGAGTCTAGTTCTAGCTCTGTCTACCATGCCCTCTCGCTAGGATTGAGTAAACGCTTCTCAAACAACTTCCAGGCATTGGTAAGCTACAGCTTCACTAAGACGATCGATGACTCGACTGACTTACAGACGCTATTGCAACCGCAAGACAACAACAATCCTGGTAGCGAGCGAGGACTATCAAACTTTGATCAGCGCCATCGCTTTGTTTTCAGTGCTGTCTTTAAGAGCCCTTATGAGCAAGACTCAGCCACAGGCTTTAAGAAGATACTTGCTAACTTTACGTTTTCGCCCATTGTGGAACTATCTTCAGGACGGCCATTCAACATCCTTACCGGTATTGATACTAACCTAGATCAATCTGGTGATGCTGATCGGCCCAATGTTGATCCTGCGACAGGCAGACTTAGCTTACCGGCGCTGGGCCAAGCTGGTTCATTAGGTCGTAATGCTGGTATTGCGCCTGGGTTTGCTTCTGTTGATCTGCGCTTAGCACGCAATCTACCGATTGGCGAGCGTGTTAAGATAGACTTCATTGGCGAAGTCTTCAATCTCTTCAATCGAGTTAATGTCTCTACTGTAAATAATAATTTCCGTTTTGTAACCTTTGATGAAGACAAATTCAAGAGCCCGCCGACGGCTGTTTTCGACCCTAGGCAGTTCCAATTTGCTATCAAGGTTACTTTCTAAAAACAGGAACCAAACCGAGGAGGAATACTCTGTTCCGATCCGCATCTAGCGGATCGGAATTTTTTTGCCAACAGTTAAGGCAACTAAGCAATAGGATAGATGGCACTACTTATGAAAGCTCTTTAGTGCTCTCTCTTCGGAGTCAAAAGTCTCGAATACGGTGATGAGTTTGGTAATCGTAAGCAGATCGATTAGACGTTTAGTGAGATTAACCAATTTCAGTTCGCCTCCGGCACGCTTCACGGCAGTATAGCAACGTACTACCTCGCCAAGCCCAGAGCTATCCATATAAGGAACTTCATTACAATTGAGGAGCACACGCCGCACCCCACGCGCGATGAGATCGCTGACATACTGCTTGAGCTGGACATCACCTTCGCCCAACAGGATCTTTCCTTCCAGATCAAGAACGGTGACGTCTCCCACCTGTCGCTCTGTGATATTCATAGCGGTGTCTCCCTGCTCAACTAAAAGAATAGCCTATTCAGCCTATAAAGACACTCCGATTTGAACACACTACTAAAAAATGTGTCAAGAGATTTGGCACTAAGCAAGAGAGTGAGAAAAGATTTAAAGCTTGGAGTTGGCACTTTCTGGGTGGGCTTGTACAACTGTCGTATCAGTAGTAGGAATACGCTCCAGTTGTTTAGTCACTAACATCACTTTCACTACTGAATAGACCGCATGGGCACAGCGACCGGTAAGGGCAATCAATTGTGTTATTGTACAACGGTCAGCCTTGACGGCGGCGAATATCTTCTCAGCAAACCCAAGCATGCCTTCATCACCAAGCCAGAGCAATTGATCTTTGGTAGGCACAAGCACATCCTCGTCGCTAATCTTCTTTTTCATCTGCACCAGTTCATCTTGCTGACGGGCAGCCTCAATTAGCAAGGCTGAGGGCGGTTGTGTGATATCATAGCGACTATCATCGGTATGTTGTATAGGCCCACTCTTGAAATCGAAAGTACCTTCTTGAGGAGGTGGTTGAAAGAGTTGATAGAAAGCATCTTCACCAACTAGCATACCCATAAAGGCGCCACGTACTGCCCCTAGTTCAAAATTGACCTCTGCAATCGGTTCCTCTAATTCATTAACAAGGGTGAGGGTACCAGTTAGGCGGGAACTTACGATGGTCTGGATTATTGTAGGAAGATCAAAGAACTTCAATGTGCCATGAAACTGCTCACGCCGGTCTATACGGCTATTTTTTGCTACTGACTCTAGCCTACGGGCAAATAGTGTAGAGAGCGAACGACCAAACTCAGGTAGCATATCTAGCAATGAAAGGAAGACGCTACGAGTTAGTGCAAAGAGTTCGCCACCCGCAGGCATACGAGCAAGTGAATTATAATTTGAACGGGTTAGCATGGTGAGTTCGCCAAGCGAATTGGCGGTACCTAGATAAGCAATTGTTTGCACTTGGCCTGCCGCATCTTCACGACAGATCTCTACAATGCCAGATTTTACAACATAAAAGAGTTCTGAAGGCTGATCTGATCGGAAGATAATTCCACCCGGCTCGACATCAATAATCTTACCTCGATTATAGACGACTTTAAGGATCTCTTCGCTTAATCCACTAAGGACTTCACAATCCTTAAGAAATTTGATATCTACCGGATTTTTCGATTTTGCCGAACTCATCGATCTCCTTACCGCTCTCACCAACTATTGCCATCAAATCCAACTTGCTCAGCAATATATTATCCTACCATGGAGAGCACAGCAATCGTTGAGTGAGCTAAAGCATCGCTTCTGGCAAAACAGTTGCACAATTATAAAGATGATTCCAAATTAGGAGGAGAGACTTATGAGTAGACAGGGAGGAGAAAAATCTGGAGTAAAATCGACAGCAATGAAGCAGGATACCACACGTCATACACGTAGCACCACGCCAGCAGCTAGCGAAGTGGAAGGCTCACGTAGCTTCCGTGCCCGTACTCTTGGTGAAAGGCGTATAAATGTTGTGCGTGTGCCAGATGCCAAGGTCTGGTCTACACGACCACGTAACCGCCGACTCGATGGGAGCGGCCATTTCCCTACTCAAAAGCAGCACAAGCAATAGGGTAACCAGATAGTTGACAGAAGTGGGTAAACCACTGTATAAGCCACTGTATACAAGCCGTGCAGCGGCGTCAGGCGACGCATCTAGGGTCACTAATTGAGGAGGCAGATCCTTGACCAGCACAATAGCTAATAACCCAGCAGTGGTAATTACATCTATTTATGCGCGATCCGATATAGGGAATGTACGTGCCAACAATGAAGACAACTTCATCATTGCTGATTTGATAAGTGGTCGTACCTGCAATGCGCCGCGATCAATTACCCGTACACTGACACAACAATGCTTGCTCTTAGCCGTTTCTGATGGTATGGGGGGAGCACAAGCAGGCGAGATCGCTTCTGCACTGGCTGTCTATGGACTACGTCTGGAAATGCTCTGCCAATCTACTAATCAGACGGCGGTGGATCGCTTGGTCAAAGCCGTTGAGAAGATCAACAATCTGATCTGGCGCGAGGGTCAAAACAATATTGGACATAAAGGTATGGGAGCGACAATTACCGCAGCTCTGGTTGAAGGGTCGCGCGCTTATGTCGCTGAAGTAGGTGATTCACGCGCTTACATTATTCGCCGTAATAAGATCAAACAGATTACTACAGATCAGTCGCTCTTTGAGGCACTGGTTAAATCTGGTGTCTATAACCGAGAACAGCGTGAGAATGCGCCTGCACGTAATATTATTCTGCAGTCATTAGGTGGACAGGCAGAGGTACAGGTCGCAGTGAATACGGTCCAATTATTGGCTGGTGACTATCTACTATTATGCTCGGATGGTCTTTCCAACAAACTGAATGCTGAAGAGATACGCAAATTTATTACTAAGTCGCCCAACCTTGAGTTAGCTGTCACAACAATGATTGATATCGCTAAGAAGCGTGGTGGCGAGGACAATATCACGGTTGTGCTAGCTAAATTCGAGGGCAATGGACTACCACAGGGCAGTGAACAAGGCTCGATCACAAAAACAATAGATGTTATCTCTGCTTTCGATCCATTTGGGGAAGAAGAAAACGACCGCAATACCAAGCAGATGGTATCAGACAATACTGAGCAGACTAGTGAGTCATTACTCTTTAATTCCACCATCGGTATTATGCCCCTCAGTGCGCTGCCTGCCTATCCAAAACGCAATGAGATAGTAGAAGCAAGCGACCAATCTATTAAGATATTGAATAGCGCTAGCCCACAATTGCAACTGGTGATCGAGCAGATCCAGAGCCTTGATATTTGGCTGCAACAACAAGGCCGTAGCGAGCCTTCATTACAGAAAGCCATTGTGCATCTAGAACACGCGATCAAAAATGTTCGCAAGATTGAGTCTGTTGCTCGTAAGGCGCGCAATGTTATTGAACGCCTCACCAATAATAAGTCTAAAGAAAATAGTCTTGCTTGATTCTCAATCCAATTAACATCAAGCCGAGATAAGCCCGCAGGGCAAAAATATCCTGCCCTGCGGGCTTTTAATTCTTATCTCGAACTGGGGTTATCTTAAACTGGCGTTAAGAAAAGTAGCTATGTTGGTTCACACTGTTGGCTAAGATGGATAAGCGCATCTAGCTTTTCCACTGCTAATCCAGTGTCGATTGTACCAGCGGCGAGCGCAATCGCATCTCGTAGCGTAGGGGCGCCTTCGCATAGGTAGATAGCGGCGGCAGCATTGGCAAGCACGATATCACGTAACCCATCTTGACGCTTGCCTGACAAGATAGCACGTAGAGTAACTGCGTTCTCGGCTGGTGTACCACCTGTGATTGTTGTTGGATCAATCTTTGTTAATCCAAAATCCTGTGGTCCAATTTCAAACAGATTTACAGAACTATTGATCACCTCGCCGACCAGTGTGGTGTCACAGAGTGTGATCTCGTCAAGCCCATCCATGCCCCAGACAACCCAAGCGCGCTCGGCGCCAAGGTCAGCAAGCACACGGGCACATTTTTCTACCGCCTCACGCGCAAATACTCCTACTAACTGTCTTGGTGTGCCGGCTGGATTAGTAAGTGGCCCAAGTAGATTGAAAGCAGTGCGTATACCAAGTTGACGACGGATTTCAGCGACTCGTTTAGTAGCAGGATGGAACGCGGGCGCAAACATAAAACAGATGCCTATCTCATCCAAACAATGCGCGGCAATGGCAGGACTTAAAACTACCCGTACACCCAATTCACTAAGCACATCTGCACTGCCTGATTGGCTTGATACAGAACGGTTGCCATGCTTAGCAACAGGAATACCGGCAGCAGCAATGACAAAGGCTGCGGCTGTCGAGATGTTGAAAGTGCCACGCCCATCTCCACCTGTGCCTGCCGTATCAACAAAGATCTTATGGCGAGTATTGAAACGTGCTGCACGCTGTCGCATTACTTCAGCAAATCCGGCTAACTCGCTGCTAGTCTCTCCTTTCATGGCTAGCGCGATCAGTAATGCCGCAATCTGTGCATCAGTAGCATCACCATCAATAATAAATTCCAATAGTGTGGCGGCTTGTGCACGTGTGAGATCTTCACGCGCGACTACCTGTTTGATAATCTCCTTAATCATAGTTTAGAGCGCCAAAAAGTTTTTTAGCAGTGTCTTGCCATGGTTAGTCATTATCGATTCTGGATGGAACTGTACCCCTTCACAAATATATTGGCGATGGCGTAATCCCATTACAATACCGTCAGGCGTAGTTGCAGAGACTTCCAGACTAGTTGGAATAGAATCGCGATCAACAACCAGTGAATGGTAACGTGTGGCACGAAAACGATACTCTATACCACGAAAGATTGTCATGCCATCATGGCAGATCTCACTGGTCTTGCCATGCATTAGATATGGTGCTGACACTACTTGACCACCAAATGCCAGGCCCATGGCTTGATGGCCCAGGCAAACACCCAAGATCGGAATACGACCAGCAAAAGATTTGATCACATCAATAATTATCCCTGCCGCTTCTGGTCGGCCTGGACCTGGTGAAATCAGAATATGTTTTGGACCAAGCTGCTGGATCTGTTCAATGCTGATCTGATCGTTACGATAGACAATAATATCTGGTTCAAACTCGCCCAGATACTGGACTAGGTTATAAGTAAATGAGTCGTAATTATCTATTACTAAGATCATCTGTTCTTCCCAACTCACTCAGACGTGAGTGCCTTGATATAAATGCGTTTGACTTCAATACGATCACGTGGCTTGTCCTGACTACCTTCCGCAATCGGCGCAGCAGCAATCATATCAACTATCTCAATACCGCCAATCACTTGGCCAAAGACAGTATATTGGTTGTCAAGCGAAGATGCCTTACGCGTGCAGATAAAGAAGTGTGTGGTGCCGCCATCTGGTTCATCATTGGGTCGCGCCATAGATACAGCACCACGCTCATGCTTTAGATTGGTATCATATTCTGCTTTTAACTTGGGAATCTCAAAGCGCCGTTGTTGATTTGGATTTGCTTCTCCCCAAGAGGCGGAATTACCACTCTGTATGATAAAGTTTGGAATAATACGGCTTATCGACATACCATCGAAATAACCTGACTCTATTAGCCAAACAAACTGCCGTGCATGATTAGCTGCCGCCTGTGGATGAAACTTAAAAACAATTTCACCCAATGAAGTCTCTATCACAACCTGTAAACGAGCCAGTTGTTCAACACTCAATTCTGTTGCTGGGGGTTTTATTACTTCTGGTACTGGTGGCGCCGGTGCGACCGGCGGCTCGGCTGGTTTGGGTGTAACAACCGGTGCAGCCGCTGGCGGTTTTTTTTTGCCTGGTTGTGGCTTAGCACGCTGTGCCATTGCGGTCGCTGTTGTTGTCGTTAGATTGAAAATAACGCTTATTACCAAGAGAAAGATTATCCTGCCGATCATCTCTCCGCTCCATTCTCAGACAGCTCTACCGTCAACTCCGCAAGGTCATTATAAACAATCTGCTTGTCTTTAAGAAAACTTACTCGATTGGCATAAATGCTCAGCTCCGAAGAGATCATCTCAATCACTTCAACGCTAGCACGTAGTAGTTTAAGTGCCGACTGGCCATTGCCACGCATACGCTCACAACGCGCTAGTCCATAAAGCGCACGCCATTCGAAAACAGGACTACCTGATTGGCGCGAGAGTTCCAGCGCATACTGGTATGAAGCGCTGGCTTCTGTACTGTGCCCTAGTATACGTTGTGAATCAGCAATACTGACCAGAGCTTCCAGTTCTGCTGGACGCGCCCCAATATCGCGTAATCGGCGCTGTACTGCGCCCAATACTCCTAAGGCTTTCTCATGCTCACCTTGTCCCTGATGAACTAGCCCTATATTGAGCATTATCATACCTTCCATAGCGCGATCAGAAGTTTCACGCGCCATTGCCAGTGCCTGTTGATAGTATCCATTAGCCTCTTGATAGCGACCCTGACGACGATAGTTATCACCAATATTATTGAGTATGGTTGTCTCACGTAACCGATAGCCTAAATCGCGTGCGATCTGGAGCGCGCGCTCAAAATTCTGTAGTGCATCATTATACTGTCCGATCTCGCGCATCACTAGACCAATCAGATTCAGGCAGCGCTCTTGGCCAACCTTATCATTAATGCGATTGACAATATTGAGCGAGTGTAGCGCCGACTCTTGTGCTTTCTCATACTGACCTAGCTGATAATGCGTCAATCCTAGTCCCCAAAGCGCATTTGCCTCATTACCACGATCTCCTAACTTACGTGCTAGTGCGATTGCGCCTTGATAATTTTCGATTGCTTCAGAGAAGTGTCCTAATCCTTCCTGAGCAGCACCAATAACAATAAGCGCATGTACCTCCCATTCGCAATCCTCTATTGAGCTAAGCACCGCCAGTCCTTGTTCACCATATTCAAGTCCACGGGTAAGCTGGCCATACTGGCGATAGAGTTCACCTAATGCGGTAAAGGCACGTCCGACCAGTTGCAATGAGCGTAGCTGGCGAGCCAGTTCGATGGTTTGTCGTAACTCTGTCTCAGCCCGTTTATGCTTACCAATATGCATCAGCAACTGACCATAGTTTAAATGATACTGCGCAATCCGATCAGCTTCTAACTGCAGACCACAAGCAGCTAGTTGTAATACCTGGTTACCAGCCTGCAGCCCTGTTACTTTTAGCGAGGCAGTAAGACTTTGAATAGACTTCTCTGCCCATTCGTAATACTTGGCTGCTTCTGAGATTGAGAGTGCCCGCCAAGCGAGATTGCCAGCTTCAACAGCATAGCGCAAGGCATGTTCATAGTCTTCTGCATGATAGTAGTGATAGACCAGTTCAGCAGCAATCTTATTGGCGCGATCGGCATATAGCTCTTCCAGTTTGCGACCTACTTGCTGGTGTAGACGCTTGCGTCGGCGACGACTAGTACGCTCATAGAGCACCTTGCGTACAGTAGTGTGATAGAAAGAGTAGCGATCTTCGCGTGAGCCTGTCTCTTCCTTAAGAATATACTCGCGTAGCCCTGCCTCAATAATTGGTAGTAAACGGTCTTCGTCAAGCTCTGTCACAGCAGCAAGCACATCAAAAGTGAACACATCGCCAATTATTGCTGCTTGGGTAAAAGTATCCAGCGCTTCAACAGGTAATTTGGCGAGATGTGCCTCTACCAGATCAACAATGGAATTGGGCAGTCTTATCTCTTCCACTTCAGCACAACGCCAGCTCTCACCACTCCATTCAATTACCCCTTCTTCCAGGAAGATACGTACAATCTCAACCAAGTAAAATGGATTGCCTTTGGTCTCTTGAGATAATCGCGCCAGCATAGACTTGGAGATATCAATATAGCCAAACATCAATCCTAGTATTGCGCTAATCTCGTCTTCGCCTAATGGTGCCAGTCGGATCTGTTCGTAGCTGCCATAACGACTCATCTGCCGCAACCAACTACGCACAGGATTGCTCTCATTGGCAATCTCCCATTCACGCATTGTAGCAACCAGGAAAATTCGTTCTCCCGCGGCTGTGCGTATTAAGTATGAGAGAAACTCTAGTGTCAACTCATCAGCCCAATGTAGATCATCAAAGAAGAGCATTAATGGACGTAGTCTGGCGAGACAAACATAAAGTCGGGTTAGATAGTCGAAGATACGATACTTCTCCTGCTCAGCACCACCACGATAAGCATTATCGTGAGTCAATAGCAGCGAGAGTGGATCAGAGACCGTGAAATCATTGATCACACGATCGGCTAATGTACCAAAGGTAGTCTGTAGATCACCTAGTGAATGTTCTATGAGATATTGAATCGAGCCACGTAACGAATCATAGAAAACCTTGTAAGGGATCGCTCCGCCCGACTCGTAGAAACGACCTTGCAGAAAGAGAATATCTTTACTAACCAAGCGATGGCGAAACTCTTCTACCAGTCTGGTCTTGCCTAAACCAGCATCACCAATAACAAAGATAGGCCGGCCACGCCCTACCATTCCTTGCTCAAACTCCTTCTTGAGCCGCTCTAGCTCAGCTTTGCGACCAACAAAATTCTCAAAGCTGACTTGTGGCTCAAGAATGTTGTTAAGTGGACTACTAGAAATACGCAAAACCTTCGGTAGTTCTTGTGCCTTTGCCTGTTTGAGGGCGCGTTGCGCAGCATCGAACAACTCGTTACCAGTAAGGCTATCCTCAGGATAGATCGCTACCCCAGCCGAGAGTGAGAGCATCAGGCCACCAGCAATCTCATTAGTAAGGAAATGTTTCTCAGCAATCTGTTTGGTTAATCGCTCTGCCAGTTCTAAAACTGCTTCCGGCATATATGCGCTTATCATCAAAACAAAGCCATCTCCTGGAGAACGGCATAGCAATGCCGACTCAGGAATCTTTTCATTGAGCGAAAGGGCGATCTCTCGCAGCACTAGATCTCCCATTAAATAGCCATAAGAATCATTAATACGCTTGAAACGATCCACACCAAACAGTACCACAGCAAGCTGTTCGCCAAGCTGTGCGCAACGTAACAATGCCTCTTCCAATCGTTGCAGAAAGTATGGATAGGAATGTAGTCCAGTAACATTGTCATAACTAAGTAGGCCGCTCTTGCGTGCTGGTAATGGGCCATTGGTAATACGTGTAGTATTAAGTGGACCACTTACTCGCGCTCGCTCACTTGATGATGTTGGTTGAGTACCTACTCCGGTTATCCTCATTTCTGAGAGCACTCCGCCTGCTAAGACCACCTCTAACTCTTTAGCCAATTCGAGAGCAGTAGCTTGGCGTAGAGATCGATCCTTGGCAAGCGCACGTAAGATTACTGCTTCTAATGTCTCGCTAATATCTGGTCGTATATTGCGAATCGAAGGTGGTGGTTCGACAGCATGCAATATGATCACAGCAGAGAGGGTTTTGCCAGGAAAAGGCACACTTCCTGTGAGCGTTTCATAGAGTATAATTCCCAGACTGTAGATGTCTGCGCGATTGTCTAGCTCCTCTCCGCGACACTGTTCGGGAGAAATATAGTAGGGTGTGCCAACCATCATACCGGCTTCAGTGATCTTGGTAAGCGCATCGCTAATGAAGTGTTCTCGTAGTTCTGCGACACCAAAATCGACTACCTTGATGGTTTCGCTACCATCTCGCATACGCTCAATCATTATATTTTCTGGCTTAAGATCGCGATGAATAATGCCAGCATCATGGGCTGCTTGCACAGCGCCACAGACTGCCGAGAGAATGCGTATAGCACGTTCAATAGGGAGGGTGCGCTGCTTGTTTAGCTCATCCCGTAGGCTATGCCCACGTATATATTCCATCACGAGAAAAGTATTACCAGCCGGCAATACCCCTAAATCATGTATTGTAACAACGCTGTTATGGCGTATACGTGCGGCGGCTTGTGCCTCGCGCCGGAAACGTGCAACTGCCAGTGGGCTTTTCAGTGAATCAGAATTTAAGACTTTGATCGCCACCTCATCGCCGATCTGCAATCGTGTAGCAAGATAGACCGTAGCCATACCGCCTACACCTATACGCTGTTCTAGACGATATTTACCTTCTAACACCTGACCAATCAATGGATCATTGTCAAAAGACTGTAGTGGCTGCCCATCATAAGGACAGCTAGCCAAATCAGAAAGGAATTGCTGGTGGCATTTGGGACAGCGCTTCATAGCTAAAGTGACAAGCGATCTGTAACTAGTGCTCAGGCCATAATAGATATGCCTGCAATAGTAATCTAGGTCGCTAGTCAGAGTTCCTTTTCCGCAATCTCGATTGCCTTCACGAGTGCGCGCGCCTTGTTGACGGTCTCTATATATTCTTTTTCAGGTATTGAATCTGCGACAATGCCGGCGCCAGCCTGTATGTAAGCTCGATTATTCTTCACTACCACAGTTCGTATGGCGATGCAGGAGTCAAGATTACTAGAATAATCTAGGTAAAGAACGGCACCTGCGTAAGGACCTCGGCGTGTTGATTCCAGTTCATCTATGATCTCCATTGCACGCACTTTCGGTGCGCCTGACACAGTACCAGCAGGAAAGCAGGCAGAAAAGGCATCGAAACGATCGCTACCAGCACGTAAACGGCTACGCAGATTCGAGACTAGATGCATAACATGTGAATAGCGCTCGACCGTCATTAGATCAAGCACCTCGACTGAGCCATAATCTGAGACCCTACCTAAATCATTACGCCCTAGATCGACCAGCATCACATGCTCAGCGACCTCCTTCTCATCAGCACGCATCTCCTCTCCTACCAGTGCATCTTCCACATCTGTAGTGCCTCGTGGACGTGTGCCAGCAATAGGACGATAGTCGAGCCGACGCCCTGTGCAGCGTACCAGCATTTCTGGTGATGAACCAATTAAAACTAGATCATTCATGCTCAAATAAAACATGTAGGGCGAAGGATTGATCATTCGCAGTGCGCGGTAGATCTGGAAAGGGTGGGCAACAATATTTAGTTCAAAGCGCTGTGAAAGCACTACCTGAAAGATATCACCAGCTCTAATATAAGCCTTGGCACGCTCGACGGCTTGCTCAAACATCTCTTTGCTCATATTAGAGCGAATTGTCGGTGGCTGCATACGTTTGCGCTTAGGCGGTATCTCAAGAGGAGCAGCAAGTGCCACCTCAATCTCTTCAATACGCGCCAGCGCCTGTTGATAATTGCGCTCTAAGTCTTGATCGCTGCCTTCTGTGAAAACATTAGCAATAATTACGATCTGTTGCTTTACATGATCAAAGGCCAATACCGTGGAGAAGAACATCAATAACGCATCATCAACACTAAAGTCATTGGTAATACGACTTGGCACACGCTCGAACCAACGTACTGCATCGTAGCCTACATAGCCGACAGCACCGCCAGTAAAGGGCGGTAGTTCACCTAATCGGGTGGGAATCAGAGGATTGAAATAGCGCCGCAATACTTCAAAAAAACTGCCTTGCTGTAGCTCACTCTCATTGTTGCGTACTAACTCTACGGTTGAGCCACGCGCGCGCAGAATTACATGTGGACTGGTGCCTAAGAAAGAGTAGCGTGCTACCTTCTCTCCACCCTCAATCGATTCAAGCAAAAAAGAGTAGGGGCTAAGACTTTGCAAGCGTAGATAGGCAGCTACTGGTGTCATTAGGTCTGCCGCCACAGTTTTGGCAACAGGTATTACATTGCCCTGTGTAGCAAGGCGGGCGAATTCTTCAAAGCTCTTCGGCGTATACGACATGCATCCCTATTGCGTGTACTTTTGATCAGCCGACTTGCTGGCACGCTGTTTCAATTCGTTAAAGATATCTTTCAATCGCACATCACACTCGCTCATTAACACCAAGAGATGATAGATCAAATCTGAAATCTCTGCCGTCAACTGTGGGGCAGTGCGATTCTTGGCGGCAATAATTGTTTCGGCACACTCCTCACCTACCTTTTTAAGAATCTTGTCAAGTCCAGCATTAAATAGATAGGTGGTATAAGAACCTTCCGGACGCTTCTCCTTACGATCTTCAATAAGACGATAAAGCTCATCCAGCAGAATTCCCAACTCCATGGAACTCTGATTTACAATCGACACACCTTTCTGTCGACGGTCGTATTCACTCTCTGAGAGATTGCGATGAAAACAGGTATCCTCGCCCAAATGGCACGCTGGCCCTTCTGGATCAACTAATACGATCAGCGCATCACCATCACAATCGATCTTGATATCAACGATATGCTGGTAATTGCCCGAGGTTGCACCTTTATGCCAAAGCTCTTGGCGAGAACGACTCCAAAACCAGGTCTGGCCTGTCTGCAATGTACGAGCCAAACTCTCAGCATTCATATAGGCAAGTGTCAAAATCTCATTCGTGCGTGAATGTTGAACAATGGCGGGTATCAGGCCCTGTTCATCAAACTTCAAACTCTGAATAAGTATTTCGACGGCCATCGTCGCTAGTTTCCTCCGCGATATTATTTGTTTCGCTAAAGCCTGCCATTATTCTAGCAATTTTTCGGAAAAAAACACGAACTACCTGCTTTTAGCGTACAGGCACACCACGCGCAGTCAGGTACTGTTTGGCTGCCTCAATTGTGTAGAGGCCAAAGTGGAAGATGGAAGCGGCCAATACGGCAGCGGCCTGTCCCTCATTGAGCGCATCATAGAGGTGCGCAAGTGTGCCTGCACCCCCTGAAGCAATTACAGGAATACGAACTGCACTAGCAACGGCCTGTGTAAGCGCAAGATCATAGCCATCACGTGTGCCGTCCGCATCCATACTGGTAAGTAATATCTCACCACTACCCAATTGCTCAGCACGGCGCGCCCATTCTATGGCATCAAGCCCAGTAGGCCGCCGTCCACCATGTGTATAGACCTCCCAGCGATCCTTTGCTATCCGCTTGGCATCGATTGCCACAACAATTGCCTGACTGCCAAAGCGATTGGCACCTTGAGTGACTAACTCTGGATTAAGCACTGCTTGGGTATTAAGAGAGATTTTATCGGCGCCAGCTCGTAGGATCTGCCCTATATCTTCTAGTGTGCGTATGCCACCGCCCACGGTAAAAGGAATAAAGACCGAATCGGCAACCGCACGTACCATTTCCATGGTGATATTGCGTGCATCTGCCGAGGCAGTGATATCTAGGAAGATCAGTTCGTCAGCGCCTTCTGCATCGTAGCGTTGTGCCTGTTCCACAGGGGAGCCAGCATCAACCAAGGAAACAAAGTTGATCCCTTTCACAACACGACCACAGTTAACGTCAAGACACGGTATGATCCGTTTTGCCAGCATAAAAAGTAGCAGCTATCAAGAAGGTGTATATGGCGATCAGGCCACCCTCTGATAGCCGAAGTCGGTTATTCTTGACCGCCTGCAGGGGGATTGGTACTGGCAAAGATCTGCTCAATTGTCTCTTTGTAGACGTTGATCTTGCCATCTTTCTCCAGTTTCTTCTTAAGGCTGGTCATATAAGAATCATAGGTCAACTGACGGCGGTCTTCTAGTAGCCGCTCTTTGATCGCTTTTGATTGCTCATTATACTTGGTGCGATCCGGCTCAACCCGCTTAGTTACACCTAAGACCAGGTATTTCTCATTACCGAAGATCGGTTCTTTTATAACCTCACCCTCTTTTAATCCAAGGATAACAGTTGTTACCTGAGAGAGTGAACCAAAATTTTCTAGGGATTGCCCATCGCGAAATTCTGCCCGTGACTCGCTCTTAAAGCCGGCCTTTTCTGCAGCAGTCTTCAAAGTTTCGGCATTATTTGCTGCGCTAGCCACCAATTGGCGTGCCTGCTCTGCCGCCAGATCTTTACTCTTCTCTTGTTTGTAGCGTGTCCGTACCTTCTCTTTTACCTCTTCGAAATCAGCGTCATGCGCCGCACGTGTATCAACAAGTTGGGGGATTGCAAAGCCTCCCCGGATACCTATCTTTACCCCAATATCGCCAGGCTTTTTAAGAGTGGCTACGGTCTCTTCAAAAGTTGGATTTGAACCGATATTAGGAACCTCATCACCTTCAGCAAAGAAGGGTGTCTGACGCAGTACCTCTTCTGGCTTCATATTGGCCTTTTGCGCGACTTCATTAGCTACTGCCTTGATATCCTTGGTCTCGTTAAAGCGTTTTGCCGCCTCGTCAGCAATCTCAGAGGCACGTTTGTAAGAGAGACGATTACGAGCCGAAGCAAGCAGTGTCTCACGCGCTTCCTCAAAGGTCTTGTTCTTGCGCTCAGCCACTTTGAGGATGTAGTAGTTGTTACCATCCTTAATGGGATCACTAACCTCACCCACTTTCATGGTAAGGGCGCGCTGTAGATAACTGCCTGTCTTGATCGCCTCTTTATTGATAAAACCTAGATCGCCACCTTTATCTTTAGTAGCAGTGTCTTGAGAATTACCACGGGCTAGCGCAGCAAAATCTTCTGGAGTTGTCCCTGCTGCCCCACGCGCACGTGCAACCAACTCGTCGGCTTTGCTTTTAACAGTCTGTTGATCGGTAGCAGCAAGTACTTTTAGCATGATCTGGCTGACACGTACGGAGGCGAGCAGTTTCTCTGGATCATAGTCCTTCTTCAGCTCATCGTCAGTGATCTGTAGGGTCTTGCCAACGGCATCCTGACTGATAAAGAGATAGTCAACTTTGTATTGCTGATTGTCGATACGGAACTCGCTTTTCTTACTATCAAAGAATGTGCGTAGGTCGGCGTCTGTTTCTGTCACTTTGTCCTTCAATTGGGCAGGATCGACTACGCTATAGATAACATTCCAGGTAGTATTTTCACGCACATACTGCTCCTCGACCTCTTGTGGCGAAACCTGGATTGCGCTAGTGATAAACCCGCGTAGCTTCTCTTCCGCAATCAGGTCGCGCATACTCGCCTCAAAGTCGCTAACAGTTTGACCCGAGCGCTCGATAAATTTCTTGTACTTATCGAAGCCTATCCACTTGCCATCCGTACTAAACTGCTCACGTATACGTGTCTGTAACTCTGCATCGGTTGGCTGCAAACCTAATCGATCTACTTCCAAGGCCACCAACTTCTTGCGAATTAAGCTGTCCAGCAGAGTTTTGTCCAGCCCCATACCTTTGAGTGAGTTGTAGTCCATCTGAGAACTACTACCACGCCGTGAGAGCATTCCCTGATAGGCCTGCATCATTGAATCAAGCCCGGAAATATACTCGCGCGCAGTAATCTCTTCCCCACTAACTTTAGCGATCGGCGCGGCATTATCAACCCGGGTTGAGGCGCTACCAAAGAGACTGCCACGACTGGGCAGACCCGATATGATAACCATGCCAAACACTACAAATACTGATACCCCTATCCAGATCCACCTCTGGACATTTTTGCGTTGTGATAAAAACCTGATCATTGCAGCAAAACTACCTCCGTCATTAACGTCTGAATGCCGACTAATCAACCCACGAGATGTAAAAAGTGTCGCTGGGTGAGCCGGCCGAATCGTTGCGACGACTTTAGATTGATCTGTGCTCTTGAAATAAAGTGAGAAATTTTAAATGACAGACTGCTGGATTGCAACGCCTTTTCGAACCAACGCTGACAACTCCGCGGTCATATTCTTAGTTAAGATCCGAATTTTTGAATGTAATTCCATTATTTCGTAGTTACCCTCTAGCCATCCTCCCTCTAGAGAAGAGGTCTGAAGCAGCAATAAGCAAGCAAATAAGCATAAATGGCGATGGTTATCACTGCTACAATGGCAAGTGGATCAGAAATTGCAAAATACGCTCTGGTTCTATTAAGAGACTCAATTAATCAACCATATAATAAAGGTATAAAGACGACTTACGAGAGAAAAATGGTTTATTGCCTACGTCTTTATTTTTCAGATAGAGGCTTTTACGCTACAGAGGTTTCCATAGCATCACACGCTCCTTTGCCCAATAAAGGGCTATCTTCAAACGGAGGATTCATATAATGCTGAGGAGAATTGGTCAACTATGGCTATTACCGGTACTGATGCTAATAATAGCAATACCGGCTCTTGGCCAATCTATTGATGGAACGTTGGCCGGCAAGCTCGTTGATACGAGTGGCGCAGTTATTGCCGGTGCAACTCTTAAAGTATCGAATAAGGTTACTGGGCTAAGTTTTGATACTACCACATCAGAACAGGGTTTTTTCCGACTTGAGCACCTGCCGGTCGGCAAATATTCAGTAACCACAGAAGCAGCCGGTTTCAAACGTGTGTCTGTTGATGTCAATATCCAACTCAATGCCGTTGCAGACGTAATTATTACCCTTGAGGCCGGTGGTATAGATGATGTAGTAACAATCGATGCAGGTGAAATACTCGTCGAAACCTCAACATCGAGTCTTAATAATAGTTTCAATGATCGCAAAGTAATCGATCTACCCAATCCAGCGGCAGGTGGTTCAGAGTTGAACCTTGCCCTACTTGCTCCCAATGTTTCATCACAATCGGGCGGAGTAGTCGGCGCAGGCGGCTCTATTGGTGGCAATCGTCCCCGCAACAATAATTTCACTATTGATGGTGTAGATAACAATGATATCTCTGTAACTGGCCCAGTGATCGCGGCGATCCCTGAAGCGGTACAGGAGTTCACACTACTCACCAATCAATATACGGCAGAATTTGGTCGTGCTTCCGCAGGCCAATTTAATACCATCACTAAATCCGGCACTAATGAGATTCATGGTAGCGCCAACCTAGTGGTCAACAACAAACACTTCAACTCTTTTGATACCCTAACCAAAGAGGGTATTGCTAATGGTGCACTACCAGATCTCAAGCCGCGTTTCGACAACGTACGTACTTCTGGCACAGTGGGTGGTCCAATTATTAAGAACAAACTCTTTTATTTTGGTGCATTCCAGTACCAAACACAGGGCACTGCTGGTGATAGCTCAAGCTTCCTAGCACCGACCGCCACAGGTCTGGCCATGCTTAGCTCCTTGCGTGGAGTAAGTCCTTTCACTCTCAATATTCTTAGATCGAGTGTGCCGGCGGCACCCATCGCAGAGCAGACGATAACCGCATTTGGACAAGAGATTCCTGTTGGTACGCTAAACGTATTGGTACCTTCCTTCCTTAACCAATACACTTTCAATGTAAATATTGATCAAGTGATTGGTAACAACGACCAACTACGCTACCGTTTCAACTACGATCGGTTACGCACGCCGCTGCCAGGCTTCCCTGATCCAAAGTTCAATGGTTCGCAAAAAACTGACAACCGGCTCTTCTCCTTCACTTTTGTGCATACTTTCACACCTACAGTTGTTAATGAGTTCCGCTTGGCTTATCGTCGTCAGAATGCTGCTTTCGCAGTGCCGACTGCTTTTCCAGAATTTCCTGTTGGTGACTTTCCCAATATCAACATCGATGATATTGGTCTAAGCATTGGACCGGATGGTAACTCACCACAAAGCAACATCGCCAACTCTTATCAATTGGTAAATAATATCTCTTTCACGAGAGGGAAGCATAATTTCAAAGCTGGCATCGATTTTCGTAACAATATCGCGCCCAGCAACTTCCTTCCTAGAGGGCGTGGTGAGTATGACTATGCCACATTAGAAGAGTTTCTACGTGATGACAAACCAACCGGCTTTAATGGTGGCCTACGTGGTGTAGGTGAATCAACTTTTGCTGGCAACCAGTCTAGCTACTACTTCTTCTTCCAGGATGATATACGCGTGACACCAAACCTTACGCTCAATCTTGGCCTGCGTTATGAGTATAATGGCTTGGCGCGTGATGAGCGATTACAGGCACGCAATGCATTTGCTAGCATCCCTGGCGTGATTGAGTTCAAAGTTCCTGAAACGGATAAGAACGATTTTGCCCCACGTATTGGTTTGGCCTATTCACCCAACTTCGATGGTGGCATTGGTGGTTTCCTATTTGGCAAGAATGGCCAGGGCGCGATTCGCGCTGGTTTTGCCATAGGCTATGACATAATCTTCCAGAATCTTCCTTCACTGCAGCTTCCTCCACAATTTCAGCAAGAATCTTCTGTAGGTTCCGATCCGATTCCCAATTTCCTGCAAAGTGGTGGTCTAGTCACGACTCCAGTGCCGCCAATAACTGCAGCGGATGCACGTTCTGCCACTCAAGGTCTGATACGTGACCACATCAGCCCTTACACAATGAGCTACACGATTGATTACCAGCGTCAGTTCCTCAATAAATGGAGCATAGACGTACGCTATCTAGGTACACGTGCTGTCAAGCAGTTTGTACAGGTACGCCTTAATGGTGGTTTCCCACCGTTCGATATTGCTGGCTTCTCGTTACCAACCTACTTAAGCGCATCACAGGTGCCAGATCAAAGAACATTGGATACTATGCCTACGCTTAATGATCTGACCGCCTTCTCAGTGCTTGGTAATGGTATTGGTGGGTTGGGCCCACAGGCATTTGAATTCTCGCCCTTTGTCACATCTTTCCCTGGTATTGGTGATTCTTTCTACCATGCCGGTTCCGTGCAGGTGCAACGTCGTTTTGAAGATGGTTTCACAATGTCAGCGGCTTACACTTACAGCCATACACTTGACAATGTGACCAATGAACTGTTTACCAGCTTCATCAATCCACGCCGTCTACAGAACGGTTTTGATACCAGAGACAACTATGGTAACTCGGCACTCGATCGCCCGCATCGATTTGTTGCTTCGGCAATCTGGGATCTGCCCTTCTTCCGTAATGCCAATGGCTTGAAGAGGACTCTGTTGGGTGGCTGGGAGATCGACCTTATCTACACGGCAGAGAGTGGCCAACCGTTCTCTGCACTATCAGCAACCGATAGCAATCTGAACGCCGATTCTGCTGGTGACCGCACCATACGTAATCCTAATGGTGTGAAAGGAACCGGTAGCGGTGTTACACCAGTAACAAACTCAAATGGTCAGGTGGTTGGCTATCTTGCTACCAATGGCAACGCTGAGTATATACAAGCAGGTCGTGGTGCACGCACCAACTCCGGCCCCAATACCCTGAGAGCCCCTGGTTTCAATAACTGGGATATCGCAGTGGTAAAGAACTTCAAAGTTGGTGAGAAGTACAATGTTAGGTTCCGCGTTGATATGTTCAATGCCTTCAACCACCCTCAATTCACAGTGGGCGGTGGCACAGTGTTCCAACAACTCGGCAATGCTCTCAATCTTGCATATGCTAATGCTTCCAGTCCGAGTTTCAACAACGAGCGTATCTTCTCGTCAAGACCGCGTATTATCAATATGACGCTGAGAGTCACTTTCTAATCAATGCTCTCTGCATAAAATCCTTCGGCAGGCTCGCAAACAACGAGCCTGCTTTTTTTATTCATAATTAAAGCTTCAATAGGATCTCGTCTGCTGTTGTCCTTTTTCCCCACATCGTCAC
>JBFLVQ010000016.1:0-37456 GCA_040758525.1 Acidobacteriota bacterium | reverse complement strand
CGTACACTAACGCTTCTACCAGGGCCATCAATTCCTGAGCTAATACCACGATAGCTCTTATCAGCAATATTCTCAAAATCTATTGAGATATTAGAGCTATCATTGATGCGTACCCCGCCACGTAAACTGACTAAACCATAACCAGGCAGTACAGGGAAGAGCGGCGCCGACATTGCACTACCTAATACCCTATTTTGTACCTGTGCGAGAGTTTCACCGGTGGGCAAGAGTATATCATCGGGGGTACCAAAACGCCCATCTGCGCCAGGTCCTGTCAATCCACGCACACGTGCACCATTGTTGAAGAAGTTGGCAATATTAGTACGTGAACGCGTGGCACCAGTACGTCGATCAGCAAGATCTAAAGAGGAGAGTCTCTCTTGATCACCTACCAGCGTTCCATAGACCTCTACCCAGTAACGTTTTCCAACCGGAGCATAACGCAGCTGTAAGAAACCGGCCGGCGCAGGAGTGCCACCCTCAATATTTGGAGGCGCGCCAGTAAGCTTATCTTTAGCACGTAGGTAAGTGAAGTTGCCGCCAAAAGTAACATCCTTGGTAACTTTCAACTCCAAACGATATTCAAAACCAAATGAACGCGCATCACCAAAATTCGTTCGTACCAATACCGGAGAAGCAGAGAGTGGAACAAAGACGGCACCAGTTGGTAGTTGACGCACAATCTGCTGATCACCAAGGGACTTGCCTACGGCACCCTGTGGCAAGATCAAAGCCTGTTTAACAATGGGATCATTAATATCGATGATAAACCCAGTCAACTCGGTATCGATACGACGATTGTGATAGCGTAAACCAAGATCGAAGTTGTTGCTGGTTTCCGAACGTATTGGCGAGACCGCAATACCTGTCGAGATCGCCTTATCGCCAGCAACATTACCGATTATACCGCCTAATTGAGCAGCCTCTACAGTAGCAACTTCAAATCCATCACCAGTAAGACCTAGTGTGCCTAGCTCAGTAGTATTAGGCGCATTGAAACCACGACTATAGTTGAAAGCAATATCAAAGCCTGGCAATGGCGTAACTACGGCACCAATACGAGCAGAGAAATCATCGACTCGTACACTATCATCAGGAAACAGTGGTCTGGCTTGCACCAACGGACTATCAGCAGAATTGGCTTCATAAGAGGCTACACCAAAACGTAGTGCTGCGCTTAGGCGTACTTTGTTAGGAAGTAAGTCATAGGCATCCTGGACATAAAACCCATATGTTAAATAACGAGCCTCATCAGGAACACGGGGACGAGAGGGAACAACATTACCATTGGCAGGATTGAAAGTGAAAGCCGGCGCATTAACTCGTTCACGATAGATATCTGCACCGATCAGCAAGGTATTATTGGGCAATATCTTTTTATCAAGATAGAAATTGAAGCCAAATACATTGGTGCGCTCATACTGTGAAGTTATCGTAGCCAGGGGATTACCTTGACCACCCTGATTAACACGTTCTTCCCGCTGGGAATTGAAAGAGAAAGTAAATGCAGCATTATCGAAGAAACCCACTCCCTGTCTATCGTAACGCACATAACCAAAGTCGAGCATTAGATTGCGTAAATCTGCAATAAGATTGCCATCACCACCTAACAGTTGGTCATAACGCTTACCACCATCTTGATGGCTACGTTGGTAATGAAAGATCAACTGATTGCCTACTGCTGGTGCATAAGCGGCATGTAATGTGCCACCATATTGTGTGAATGCAGTGTCTGATAGACGGTCGCCCAAAATATCTGATCGCAATCCCAGGAAGCGTGTTACCGCTGCATGGCTGTCTATATTATTAGCCGTACGTACTGTATTGACACGACGGCTAGCCAAATTGAAGAGGAAACCAAACTGACGCGCACCATAGCTAACCAATGTGTTGCCACCAAATGAGAGATCTGCGCTGGTAAAGAAGGTATTGAGTTCACCGTGTAATTCTGGTTTATCATTACCATAATTGGGTATGCGTGAGACTAGCTGTAATGTCCCACCTAATGCTCCTGAGCCGTATTGTGCGCTATTCGGTCCACGCAATACCTCAACTGCGCGCAGGCTGCTGGGTTCGTTGAGATTGAAAAAGGTATTAATACCGCCGCGTTGTGAACCATTGGTGTAACGTACTCCATCAACATAGACAGAGACATATCTTCCCGTCAGCCCACGAACAAAGATTGACGCAATCGTTGGACTGGTACGTTGTAGTGTGATCCCTTCCTCTTCATCAGCCACTTGAGCAAGCACTGCGGTGGCACGCTGGCGTAGCGCATCATCGCTAATAACATTGACCTGTTGAGGGATTCTATCGCTATCTTGTACCTGGCCAGTTTCTGCTGTTACAGTCACATGATCGGAAAAAGGATTAAGAACCAGTTCAATATCAACTGCTACTGTTCTCCCTTCGCTCACTTGTACAGGTACACGTTGGCTGCCAAAATCTGTTTTGGTTACTGAAACAGCATAACTACCATCTGGCACATTGGTAAAAGTAAAATGGCCTTCGTCATCGCTCTCGGTAGTGCGTAAAACTACTTGTTGAGCACTAACGAGCGAGACCAATGCTTTACTAATAACTGTACCTGTGCTGTCTTTTACCAAACCAGTCACGCTACCTTGCGAGGCATAAGCGATATTGACAGATAGAAGTAAGAACAATGTAGATATTAGTGCTGTCAATTTTGTCAAAAGCGCTTTTTTATTTGTAACTCTCATTACATTAAGATCCTAGGTTTAATTTTTATTCCAAAAAGATCGCGAAATCTTTTTCTTAATCAGTTCTTGACGAGTTCAATGTTTAATACTGGATGAACTTCATACCAGCGATGATCCGATTTGGCGTCATAGCGGCTTACTCCATAAACACGCACACGTGTGCCTGGCTCAGGTGGAGTAAGTTTTATTTGCTGGATTATTTCACAGACAATAAAGGGATGTGGACGCTCCAAATGTTCTACCAACTTAAAGACTCGATCTCCATCCCTATCAATTCGCACTTCACTTACATAACCTTCTGCTACGATATGAGGAGCCGTGTTACGCTCGATATCGGCAATACTGACAGTTTGGAAATCGTCTAAATCAATAATGCCAAACTCTCTCATTGTTGTTTCGCTAGATTTAAGAGATATCTGCTTATTGAATATTAGAAATAGACTGCCAATCAGTATTGAAATTACTAATGCGCCACCCACAGCCCAAGGAGTGATCAGCCCAGGTCGTCGCCACCAAGCGCTGATAGCACCCGGCTTGCCGATAGCTAAATCTAAATCTGTCTGCTTATCATTAGCTATCGCCGCCTCTATGGCTGCCCAACTGTTCTGTGGTGGTGTGATACGAGATAATTGTTTGGCAGCACGCTGCCCTGTGCGTAATCGCGCTAGCCGCGCACGACACCATCCACAATCGAGTAGATGTGCCTCTAAGCGCGCTACTGCTTGTGACGACAGCTCTTCGTTTAAGTAATAGATCATCTTTCGCCACAAATCGATCCGCCAACAGATCATAAATACCCCCTGTAAACACCTATAATAGCCGCCGAAACGGCTTAAGGCGCTCTTCTAACTGTAATAGCGCTCTATTTAATCGAGATGCTACCGTGCCTGGGGAACACTCTAAAATCGCGCCAATTTCTGCATAGTTAAGATCTTCCAAATATTTGAGAACAACTGCCGCGCGCAATTTTGGCGGCAATGTCATAATCGTTTGATGGATAATCTCTTGACGCTGACTATGGGTCTGCTGCTCATCAGGCAATAGATTATTATCAAGCTCCTTATCGCTGCCTAGAATAGCCTCTAATGGTACATATTGGGCATTATTGCGCTGATTCTGGTTCTGACACTCATTTACTGCGATACGGTAGATCCAGGTCGCCAAACTGGCCTCAAAACGAAATGTCTTGAGGGCACGATAAACTTTAATGAAGACATTCTGTAGAACATCTTCGACTAATAGGGAATCATTAAGTAAATAGTAGATTAGATTATAGATAGGTTCTTGATAGCGATCGTAGATAGCTCTAAAAGCGGCACTATCACCATCTTGTGCAGCTTTGACAAGCTCTTTTTCGGTTAAATCCAAGTGCTTTGGCTTGGTATTCATCTATATCTAAATATTTGCTTATTAATCTCTCTAATATAAGAGACACGGGGGAAGAAAATTTTCTTCCCTAAAATTTCCTAATTTTTATAAATTTTTTCCCGAAGCCTGACAAAATTTATATATAGAGAGCTAAAGGAGAGATAACCATTGATCTAGTTTATTGTAAAAATATGGCCCTCACCATCAAAGACGTAGAGTTTCTCACCATCAGGCGAAAAGGCCACCCCACGCGGATCGGAAATATCATCACTGGCAAGAATCACATCGTTTACTGTGCTAATGGCAATCAAGACAAGATTACCTAGCACTACATTCTCTGAACTGCGTCGGCTCTTTGCTAAAGGGGCTCTACCATAGGCAACAAGATGGCGACCATTGGCGGAAAAGACTAATTGGGGCGGTTGTTCTAATCCTTGTAGGAAGAGACGAGAGAATTCTCCCCGCGCAACCGATAGGGCTTTAACAAAGAGTCGGGCGGCTCCTTTTGATTCGCTGCCGCTTAGATAGAACTCTTCTTGGCCAGGCCGCATTACAAAGGTAAGTGGCAGCGTTTGACTCTTCTCACCTAAACTGATCGGCACACCCGCCGTGTAGCGATCTAGATCTACTGGTATGGCCAGTAGCTGATTATCGGCGCCAGTTTGGACTGCTACATAAAGGCGGCGATCAATAATTGTCAGGCAGGCAGTTGCCATCTGATTTCCCGTTGTGATCAGTGTTTCGGCAAGCATCTGGCGACTTTCTGGATCAACAAAAAAGACCGAACGCCGACCTACTACTACCAGACGTCCAGTGGCAGCATCAAAAACGCCACCCACAACTGTAGAGCGAAACGGCCGCATCTCACCCTCAGCCTCTCCGCTAGCAGCATTATAGATCTCTATACCTTGATAGCTAATCCGATAGACCTTAGCAAGTAGATGATCATGTATTAGCGCTGCCGTAGCAACGGCTCGACTGGCAGTCGCACCCAGCGGTTTCATCAATTTAAAGTCCCAATGGATCATCTGATAAGGCAATTCAGTAGCAATAAAGCCAGTACCATCAGGGAGTACTAACATCGCCTCAGGACGGAAATCTATATTTACACGTCGAGCAATCTTTCCTTTTAATTGCGCAGTAGTAGTGCTACAGAACAGTGTAGTAAGCAATAGTAGAATAATAACAAGCTGTTTTCGTGACATTATTGCCTCTCAGGGGCAAGAAAATAGATTTGACTAGCTACGATTAACTCGCTTGAATCATCCCCTGCCCTGAATATATTTGTCAAGCTAAGCTTTAATTTCACCATTTAATTGTACGATACGAACTCAAAGAGTATAATTTGCTGTCAATCCCACAAATATATAGAAACGGCGTGGCTCTGACGGCATGAAGATTTTCAAGAAACTGTTTGACAGTGCAAGTGATCTAGGCCTTCCCTTTCGGGAGAAGATCCTGCTGGTAGAAGCCAATGAGCAGGATGCTGCGCTCTGTTTTGCTACCTTAGCGCAAGCCAACTTTGAGATCTTATGTACCGCCAACTGTGCTGAGACATTTGGACTGTTAGCGGCGGGAGAAAACTTTCATGCTATCATCACGGATTTTCACCTACCTGATGGTACGGCGGTAGAATTACTACGTTATGCTAAAGAGTGCAATCCTGATCTAGTAGGAATCGTAGTGGCGCGCGAGGTTGATGAGAAGCTACTGCTTGATGCAATTCACGCAGGAGCAAGTTACTGTATACCAAAAACAGGAAATTATACTGAGCACTTACCTCGCCTGATCAAACTCAGTCGCGAACAACAGCTTGGTTTTAAGGCGCTTGCTGATGCCAAGAATGATAATCTGGAAGATACCGGCAGCAACCGCTTACGCGCTTCTGCCCGCACATCACATAATCAACAGATCACAGAATATAAAGGACAGATTGCTGCTACAACAATACCGCGTCTGCTACGCACTTTCTATCAACAACAGTCTACTGGTACATTACATATTACACATAACGGTCAACTTACCAGTCTATATTTCCTTGATGGTACGATTGTCTTTGTCTGCTCGTCCTCGACCGATGAGCGACTGGGGGAAAAACTTGTACAGCTTGGACGTATCACCCTAGACGATTATCAGACTGCCTGTAAGCTAATGGCCTCTTCTGGAATGCGTTTTGGTACTGCTCTTACCACGCTTGGCATTATTAAACTCGAGGAACTGAAGCCACTTGTTGTGCAACATGTGTTAGCACTGCTCTATTCTACCTTTGATTGGGAGAATGGCGAGTTTGTCTTTGAGTATGGTGCCAAACTGGAAAACGAGGTAATGCTCTCGCTCTCGACCGCTGATGTGATCTTCGCAGGTATACGCCATCTTAAGAATCGTGATCTGATAGACCGCTGGCTAGGTGACTGTGACCGTATACTTATTCCTACTACTGATCCATTTGCGCTTTTCCAAGCACTTACCTTGCTACCGGAAGAAGCCGCCGTGCTGGGAAAGATAGACAAACCCATGTCGGTTAATCAGGTGCGTAGTATTTCAGATATTGAGAGCTGGATTGTCTCACGTACGCTCTGTGGCCTGATCGAAACTGGTATGCTGGTACCATTCGAGGCAAAGGCAGAACGGCTGGTTGTCGAGATGCCCAGATTCTCAGAGATCTTTGACTCGGCACCATTGCCGGTTGATTTTGATGCTCGTGCAGCCGCAGAATTCTGCTATGAGGTAGAGATTACCTTGCAGCGCTTCCGGGCTGGTGATCACTATGCTGTGTTAGGCACAACACGCACTGCTACGGCGGCAGAGATTACCGCTGCCTACCGCGATCTAGCAAAGAAATTCCATCCTGATCGCCATTCTCAGTTGGCTAGTTACAATCTCAACCTAAAGACTGACTTAAAGGCAATCTTTGAACGTATTGCAGAGGCTTATTATACACTTACTGAGCCAGAACGCCGCAATGTGTATGATAAAGCCGTCTTTCCTGAATTGCGTACTGCTATGCCAGAGGCAAAAACACAGGTAAGCAGCGACACCGCAAACATACCTACACCGCGCCGATTAGGCACTCGGCCACTGCCTCCTATTGTGCCTGGTGTGCCTGGCAGTCTGGAATATCAGCTTGCTCTTACCCATTATCGTAATCGTGAGTTTGACAAGGCACGTAAGGCGCTACTAGCAGCGATCGCTACCGATCCTAACAATCCTGAATATCGTGTTGCACTTGCACGTAGCTTAATGAAGATGCCTATCTACATACGCCAGGCTGAAGATGCTTATCTTAAAGCGATAGAGCTTTCCCCTCACCATGCCGACTACTATGCAGAACTGGGTCTGCTCTATCAACAATTTTCGCAACTTCCCCAGGCACGCAAAATGTTGCAACGCGCGCTTGAACTCGATCCCAACAATCCGATCGCACTACGAGCTAAACTCTAACTTGGTTAGCCTCTGTCTAGTTGCAACTCGTCATGAATAGTGCGTATCGCACGAGGAACATCGTGTCGCTCAACAACAAAGGAGATATTTAGTTCTGACGAGCCTTGTGCGATTGCAATAACATTGGCACCGCTATGCCCTACGGCGCCAAAGATACGTGCAGCAATACCTGGTGTGCCTTTCATACGCTCGCCTACTACCGAAATAATTGCTACTTCATTCTGTACCATGATGTCTTCAACATGTTTATGATGGAATTCAACCTCAAGCGCACGCCGTAGCATTGTCGTGGTACGTTCCACCTCTGTAGTGTTAATAACAAAACAGATATTATTTTCCGAAGAGGACTGCGAAATCATCAGCACATTGACCTGCTGACTGGCTACGGCAGAGAAGGTCTTGGCAGCAATACCTGGCACGCCCATCATTCCACGGCCACTAATCGTAATCAGACTCACCCCTGTAATTGCTGTGATCGCCTTTACATCAGTTGTAGAGGCCTGAGCATGCGCGGCAATACGTGTACCAGCTCGCTCAGGATGAAAGCTATTTTTGATGATAAGAGGAATCTCATCTCTAACAACCGGTAGAATAGTTTTAGGATGTAGCACCTTTGCGCCGTAATAGGAGAGTTCTGCTGCCTCACTATAGCTGATCTCGGACAATGTGCGCGCACCTGGCACGATGGAGGGATCAGCGGTCATAACTCCATCAACATCAGTCCAGATCCAGACCTCATCAGCCTTTAAGCAACTACCTATAATACCGGCAGAATAGTCTGAGCCGCCTCGTCCTAGTGTAGTAGTGACACCGGCTCGCGTTGCCCCAATAAAACCGGTGATGACTGGCACAATACCACGTTCCCAGAGCGGTAATAGACGCGCACCAAGGCGTACCTCAGTCTCAGCCATTAGTGGTGTGGCATCACCATAGTTATCATCTGTAACGATCAACTCAGTTGCCTCAACGGCCTCAGCAGTTGTGCCAGCCGCCACCAAGGCAGCAGCCACTAATCGTGCTGAGAGCCGTTCGCCCACTGCAGCAATAGCATCGAGTGCACGTGGCGGTACTTCTCCAAGGATCTGTATGCCATAACAGAGCCGACTACAATTATGCTCAATTAGCAACTCGATCTCTTTCAGAAGGCTTTCGCCACGCACCGCATCTTTTACCAGTTCAAATACAGCAAGCCTATGTTTACGTAAAACTTCCTGGCAGAGTGCTTCATACTCAGATTGTCTACCACTAGCAGCAACCTTGGCAGCAGCAAGCAGACTGTTAGTTACACCACTCATTGCAGAAACAACCACAGCAATATGATCTTCGGCTGCCAGGTTGGTCTGTACGATCTTCACTACTTCAGCGATACGTGTACCATCACCTACAGATGTACCGCCGAACTTCATTACCAATTTTCTTTGCATTTTCCCATTCCTAAGAGATTTCTGATTGACCAAAGTAACGCGCCTGAGCAAAGCAAGTTTTGTACAAACGCAAGACTTATGGAAAGCTATATCCTAAAGGCAAGTGCCTAGCGAGGCAAACCGTTTGGCGCGGCGCTAGGGGTCGTCAATTCTCATAGCATACTTTATTATTGCAATTTGATGGTTATTTCTTTAAGCTTTGGTCTGAAGATGGGGCGTTGGAGCCATGGCGGCTGGGGGCAGTCGCAGAGTAGATAAGGCAATTAGGTTTTAAGGAGAGCTTTGCAACGTGGATGAGAATCCCCCCGTCAAGCGAAGGAGAGAGCGCGGCAGGCAACCCGTTCAGGTGTTGCCATTTTTGAAAGAGCGGATCGAATTCACGATTCCTAGCCGCGTAGAGTGGATGCATGAGGTGCTCACTCACCTAATCGAACGTACTGCCTACCTGGGTGTAATCAAACCTTCTACATCAAATATTTTTATTGCCCTTGATGAAGCGATCGCTAATGCGATCAAACATGGCAACAAAAGCGATCCCAACAAGCATGTGCATATTGTTGCTGAGATCACTGCCGAAGCAGCCACCTTTACAATCACGGATGAGGGTGAGGGTTTCGATCTTAAAAGTCTCCCTAATCCTACTGATCCCGATTACATTATGCGTCCTTGTGGCCGTGGCGTGATGCTCATTTATCATATTATGGATGAGGTACGCTATAACACCCGTGGTAATCAGATTGTTATGATCAAACGTCCGGAGAGCAATGGCGACAATAATGAGTAATTAACTGCTTGCCCTAGCCGGTTGCACCGGCTACTTTCTGCGTGCTATTGTAGGGCTTTGGATTGTTTTCAGTTTCTTTGTCTGAGGACTGTCTTGACATATCATCCCGCACTACTAGTTCTGGAAGATGGTTTAACGTTGCGTGGCCGTAGTTTTGGCGCATTAGGCGAAACGGGCGGCGAAGTCGTCTTTAATACCTCTCTCACCGGTTACCAAGAGATCCTTACCGATCCATCTTATGCTGGACAAATTGTCATAATGACTTATCCGGAGATTGGCAATTATGGTGTCAATTCTTCAGATATTGAGTCTAGGCGGCCTTTTGTCGAGGGTTTAGTGGTGCGAGAGTACTGTGAAGCAGCAAGTAACTGGCGTTCAGAAAGCTCGCTGGGCGCACACTTAGCGGCTCATAATATTGTTGGTATTGCCGAGATCGACACACGCAAACTAGTGCGCCACATACGTCAGCGTGGCGCCATGCGTGGTATTATCTCCTCTACACAGACCGATGCTGCTACGCTGGTTAGTCGTGCCCAATCACTACCCAGCATGCTGGGACGTGCGCTCGCCACAGAAGTCAGTTGCACACGGCCATTTGAATGGAATGAAGGTGTGACAACTGCACCTACGATTACACGCCCACATATTGTCGCTTATGATTTCGGTATTAAGTACAATATTTTGCGTTCACTGGTTGCGCGTGGTTTCCGTGTCACGGTGGTACCGGCTTTAACAAGTGTCGAAGAGGTAGCACGACTGTCGCCAGATGGTATCTTCCTCTCTAATGGGCCAGGCGATCCTGAACCGCTCGCTGCTATTGCCAGAACCATACGCCGTCTTGCTGATCATTATCCGATCTTTGGTATCTGTTTAGGACATCAATTGCTTGGTCTTGCTTTTGGTGGCCGTACCTATAAATTGAAATTTGGCCACCGTGGCGGCAATCAGCCCGTTAAGAATCTACTGACCGGCCGAGTCGAGATTACTGCTCATAATCATGGCTTTGCTGTCGATATCGACTCACTGCCCACCCAGGAGATCGAGCTTACTCATATAAATCTAAATGATCAGACAGTAGAAGGTATGCGTCATCGCTATCTGCCAATCTTCTCTGTGCAGTATCATCCAGAGGCTTCACCTGGCCCGCACGATGCTGCTTACCTTTTTGATCAATTCTATGCTGTTGTACAATCGCGCGTGCTGTCAGTAAACACCTAATGAAGTGGTAAGTAAAAAGGCAAAACCGAATGCGGAAAAGAGTGCTGGCATCCAGCAACATCGTTGGTCGCGTGGTATGCTGCTCTTTTCACTACTGGCGGTACTTTGGGCTGGTGCTGTATTGGCAGCAGACACAGATACAAACGGCGATGATCTATATATGCAGGGTCGCTATCAAGATGCCGTCGCCTATTACCAAGCCGCATTAGAGCAATCACCCACTTCTGTGCGCTTACGTACAAATCTTGCCTGCGCACTCTACCAATTAGGTCAATACGATGCAGCACTCAAACAGCTACATATGGCGCTTGAGTCACAGCCAAACACACGCGAAGCTGGTCGTATACATTACAACATAGGCAATAGTTACTACACGAGCAACCGCCACACTGAAGCGATCGAAGCTTATAAGACTGCGCTACGTCTTAATCCTACAGATAAATTAGCGAAGTTCAATCTAGAGATTGCGTTAAAACATAACCAACAGCCTCCACCTACTAATCAGAATCCACAGCTCCCCTCGCCTAGCCCCAATAGTGGAGATAAAAGCACTCAGCCTCCTACTGAGCAGCCTAGTGATACACCGCCACATACTAAACAGAATCAGCGTTCGCAGATGTCACGTGATGAAGCAGAACGTGTGTTAGATGCACTACGCCAAAATGAGAAGGGCCCTACTCATAAAGGAAACTTACGTCGTAACTATTTCAATACGATGATCAAACGAGACTGGTAAGGAACCCTATGGCAGCCGCAAGAGCCTCTCTGCAACAATATGCAATAAGATTGTTGGGGATGCTGCTTATCTTTATCGCGCTGCCAATCTCTATCCTTGCACAAGATTCTGGTATTCAGGTCTCAGTCAATGTAAACAAGAAACGTCTTACTTTGCAGGATACTATTACTTTGACAATTATTCTCAAAGGCGCACATGTTGAACATATCAACCTACAGGATGATAGCGGCGGTATTTTCCCACGTAGTTTTATATTGCTTAATAAGAGTGAAAAGATCAGTCTGATACAAGATGCCTTTGGCCGCCCGATACGCGCACGTACACTACAGTATCAGTTACAGCCTACTGCAGCAGGACGCTTTACTTTGGGCGCCCTGGTAGGTTCGCGGGCAGGCCAGCCTTACAATTCACCAGGGGAACGAGTCGAGGTGGTTGGATCAAGTGGACAAACTACACGCATTCACGATAATCCGCCAGAGTCTATCTTACCAACTAGCACCAAGACGCTGGATTTGCGACTCTCAGTAGAGGTCGATCATTCCCGTGTCTATGTTGGTGAACGTATTACGTTCTCGACCCGCATCACTCATAATAGTGCTAATGTTGAAGAGATCAAACTGCTTGATGCACCGCCCTTTACTAACTTCTGGAATAAGGAGATCACACTTACACCACATATCTATCCAGGGCGCGAGATAACCATCAATGGACGTCCCTACGTTACACAACTTATTACCCGTTTTGTGCTCTATCCAACAACCTCTGGCAAGCTTACCATTCCCCCGCTTACCTATAGCATGGTAGCCTATGCGCATGGTCCTACACCGGCGCCAAACCGCTATTTCGTGCTTAAGACTGCCCCACTTACAATTAATGTGCAGCCATTACCAGAAAAAGACCAGCCCGCAGAATTTCGTGGCGCGGTGGGTAGTTTTAAGATGAAGGTCTCACTTAAAGATCGTAGTACCCGTGTGGGTATACCTACACGCTTAATCATAGAGGTAGAAGCTGACACAAACCTTGATGCCCTCACCCCCCCAGTGTTGCCAGAAACAGCATCGGTAAGAATCTATGATTTGAACCGTGTATCCTTGAAGAACGAGAATGAGCAGGCTGCAACAGTGGTACGTTGGGAGGCGGATGTGGTAGCTACTATGGCAGGCGATTTGATGATCCCTGCACTCACTTTTGCTTACTTTAATCCTGCCTCACAAAGCTATCAAGTGCTTAAAAGCGAGCCTATACCGTTGGAAGTAGCGGCTGCACCAACGGTGGCCACACCTACTGTAGCTCCACGTAACAGCCTACTAACCCGATTGGTGAACACTCCCGCGCTTCGTTATAGTCTGTTGGCATTATTGCTAGCCGCCGGTATAGGACTTGCGCGAATATTGCAACGTCGTCCTACTACTGTCCCAGTTAATTCATCAGAATTACCGGAAATCAAGCCCAGTCCTTTGGCACAAGAGGTACGCCGACTGGTTAACTCTTCCTACAGCAAATTGAGTCTTGGTGATGAACGTGCTTATGCTGCTGATATACTGCGTGCGCTACGTATGATCTTTGAGGCAGGCTTTGCTGTGCCTCCTTCTGAGTTGACATTAGAAAGGATTAGAGAACTGCTTGGCCAGCGCGGTATTAATGAGACGTTGTCACAAGATATCATCGAGCTTTATCGTGAACACGAACGGATCTGCTTCTCGCCTACGACAGAATCGAGCAGTGTCGAAACAGCACGTACCCATTATCAGCAGACACGTAGTCTGGTGCTAAAATTATTAGAATCGATCGAAGAATCTTTGCCTAATAGCAGTAATCCCCCTGCAGGCAAATTAGTAAGCTGATGGCCTAAAATCCCTCTGCTATTCTCTCTATTTGTTAGTGAGATCGCAACCAATCGCAAAACTCTCTTTAAAACTGACTGTTTAGTTAATTAATGTTTCCCTATTAGGCAGTAACCTACAATATTTACAGTAAGATAAACCTGCTGCTATTTTCTCCCTAGAGCTAGTTGAAATATCTTGAATTTTGTTTTACTGAATAGTACTATGAATGATGAGTCATTCATGTACAGTATGTAAATGATTACTCTGGCTAACCATAAAACAATTTGACATTGCCAATGATGCAGAGGGTGATGCAGGAGTGCGCTAATGACTAACAGACCTTCGTTAAACAGACCTCTTTCCGATGTGAACCGTCCATCGTTAAACAAACCATTATCAGAGGTGATTGCCGCTGGCCCATCGGCGGACAAGTATGAATCGATCTTACTGGCGGCGATACGTGTTTTTGCCCGCAATGGTTTCTTTAACTCCAAAGTCGCAGATGTAGCACGTGATGCTGGTGTGGCAGACGGTACGGTTTATCTCTATTTCAAGAACAAAGAGGATCTACTGGTATCCATCTTTAACTACACGATTGATGAGGCAATCGAGACTGCGCATAAGGAGATGGATAAGCTTAGCGATCCAGCCGAGCGCATACGTAGGATCGCACGCTTGCACCTTAGCTTAATGGGGCGCGACCGCAACCTTGCCATTGTCTTTCAGGTAGAGTTGCGCCAATCGACAAAATTTATGGAGCAGTTCTCCACTACCAAGCTTAACCAGTATTTTGAATTTATCCGCACTGCGATCGAAGAAGGAAAGCGCAGTGGGATATTCCGCGCCAGCACCGATCCACAGATCGCCGCCAAAGTGCTTTATGGCGCGCTTGATGAAATGGTCACGAATTGGATCCTATCGCGTAAGGAATACGATCTAGCCGCGATGGCAGACCCGGTCGTGGATATCTTCCTAAATGGAGTAAAACAATGACCTCAGCCGTGCGTGAGATAAAGACCTTTCCTGGCAAACCGACCACGTTGGTCGAAATCCTGCAATATGCCGTTGAGAAGTACAAACATCCCAATGGCTTCAACCATAAACAAGGGGGAAAATGGGTTAGTGTCTCCTATCAGGAGATTGCGCAACGCGCGCGCCACATTGCACTGGGGCTTTACAAGCTAGGTGTGCGCCATGGTGATCGCGTAGCCATTCTCTCAGAAAGCCGCGTTGACTGGATTGCTGCCGACCTAGGTATCTTAAGCACAGGTGCTGCCGATGTACCGCTCTATTCCACGCTTCCTGCGAAACAGTGCACCTATATCCTTAATGACAGCGGTGCGCAGATTGTGTTTGCCTCAAATGAGGTACAATTGAAGAAGTTACTCGAAATAGCGGGCGAGTTACCACAGCTTAAGAAGATCGTAATGTTTGATAGTTACGATACAAAGTTGGTCAAGCAGCCCGATCTAATGATGTCGCTTAAGCAGATAGAAGAGACTGGTCAGGCTTTAGATCGTGAACAACCCAAACTCTATGAACAACTCAATGCTGCGATCAAGCCCAAAGATATGGCCACGCTTATCTATACTTCTGGTACTACTGGTGAGCCTAAAGGTGTCATCCTCACTCATTGGAATATCACTTTTAATGTGATAAACACCTGTGAGTCTGCAATGGAGATTGGTCCAGAAGATATCTCCCTCTCCTTCCTACCCTTTTCGCATATCTTCGAGCGTGCTGTTCTCTACACACTGATATATCGTGGTGTGGCAATGTACTTAGCAGAGAGTGTAGACACCGTAGCGGCTAATCTGGTGGAAGTGCGCCCAACCATGATGACCAGTGTGCCACGCCTCTTCGAGAAGATTATGGCTAAAATTACTGAGCAGGGTATGACGGCAGGGTTTCCCAAAGCGAATATAGTTCGTTGGGCCGTTGATGTAGGTAGACGCTGGGCGCGTCTGCACCATAAAAAGGAAGCGATTCCCCCACTCCTACAGTTGCAGTATGAGCTAGCACAGATGCTCTTTTACAAAAAGATCTACAACGAGAAGTTAGGCGGGCGAGTACGTTATTTCCTCTCTGGTGGTGCACCGCTTGCTGATGATATTGCCTATTTCTTCCTGGCTGCCGGTATTCCTATATTACAAGGATATGGTCTCAGTGAAACCTCGCCCGTGCTCTCGATCTGTGCACCACAAGCGAATCGAATAGGTAGTGTAGGTAAGATTGTTCAGAATGTAGATGTACGGATTGCTGATGATGGCGAGATTCTTGCACGCGGGCCCAACATCATGCAGGGTTACTTTAATAAACCTCAAGCTACCGCAGAGGTCTTTGAAGGCGAATGGTTCAAGACTGGTGATATCGGCAAAATTGATCAAGATGGTTTTCTCTTTATTACAGATCGCAAGAAGGAGCTACTTAAGACTAGTGGTGGCAAATATCTCGCGCCACAACCGATCGAGAGTATGCTCAAAGGTAGTATGTATATTGCTCAGGTGATGCTGATAGGCGACAATCGCAAGTTTCCCTCTGCGCTGATTGTGCCCAACTGGGAGACACTAGAAAATTACGCCAAATCTAATGGTATCTCTTATAGCAGTCGTAAGGATCTCTGTAGTAATCAACAGATCATCGATATGATGCAGAAAGAGGTAACCAGCCGCACACCTGATCTCGCCCAGTACGAAAAGATCAAGAAAATCTCCATTATCGAAAATGAATTCAGCATCGAAAATGGCGAATTGACCCCTACGTTAAAGGTCAAGCGCCGCATTATCGAACAACATTACAAAGACACGATCGAGAAGATTTACACAGAATAGTTTTATTAGCCAGATGGATCACACTCCCTACTGGCTAGATGATTCAGCACACTTCTTAGCTTCGTAGGAGGATTTTAGGAGGATTAATGACCTATAAGATCGAAAAAGTCGCAGTGTTAGGCGCAGGTGTGATGGGTGCCCAGATCGCCGCGCATATGGTTAACGCCGGCCTCAAAGTGCTACTGCTCGATATTCTCCCCCCCGAGCTAGCTGGACAACCATTGTCCAAAGAGGCAAAGAAGCCGGTTACTAACAAAAATGAATGGGGGTTGGCAGCGTCAAGCGCAGGCCCACGTAATCTGTTTGCTAGCAAAGGTGTTGAGAATGTTCGTAAGGCCAAGCCCGCCGCAATCTTTACACCTGAGTTGGCTAGTGAGATACGAGTAGGAAACTTCGAGGATGATTTAGATAAGATTAGTGAGGCAGATTGGATCATTGAGGCAGTACTAGAACGGCTAGACCTCAAGCGCACGCTTTATGAGAAGGTGGATCAGTATCGTCGCAGTGGCACAATCATTACTTCCAACACCTCTGGTATCTCGATTCGCGCTATGGCGGAAGGAATGAGCGAAGATTTCCGCAAACATTTCCTTGGCACTCACTTCTTTAATCCTCCACGTTATATGAAGCTTCTGGAGATTATTCCAACATCAGAGACACTCCCTGAAGTAGTCAATTTTGTTGCCGATTTCGCAGACCGACGACTAGGTAAAGGTATTGCCTATGCTAAAGACACCGCTAATTTCATTGCCAATCGTATAGGCTCTTTTAGCGCCATGAATGGTATGCGGGTAATGATCGAGGATGGCTACACAGTTGAAGAGGTTGATAAGATAACTGGACCAGTAATTGGACGACCTAAGACCGCCTCTTTCCGTACTGCTGATCTAGTAGGACTCGATACCTTTGCAATGGTAGCAGAGAATGTCTATGCAGGCGCAATCGGCGATGAGCAGCGCGAGGTCTTCCGTGTCCCCGATTTCCTTAAACAGATGATCGAGCGCAAATGGATCGGCAACAAAGCCGGACAGGGTTTCTACAAGAAGGTAAAGAGCCCAGAAGGTGACCAGATCTTAGCATTAGATCTTAAGACACTCGAATATCGCCCACAGCAGAAACCAAAATTCTCTGCGCTAGATATGACCAAGACTATTGAAGATGTGCGTGAACGATTGCGCACCCTTGTCTATGGCAATGATCGTGTTGGCAACTTCCTCTGGAAGACAATGAGCGCAACATTGGTCTATGCCGCTAATCGTATCCCTGAGATCGCTGATGATATTTTACAGATAGATAATGCTGTCAAATGGGGCTTCAACTATGAATTGGGTCTGTTTGAGGCTTGGGATGCGATCGGTGTAGAGAAATCTGTTAAACGTATGCGTGAGGAAGGTCGCACTATTCCACCTTTAGTAGAAAAACTGCTTGCCAGCGGTAAGAAATCTTTCTACGAACGGCGCAATGGCTATACCTACTACTTCGATTTAGCATCGGGTGACTATCGTTGTAGTGAGGATAAGCCTGGCATCATCATTCTATCGGCACTAAAAGATCGTGAGAAGGTGATCAAAAAGAATAGTGGCGCCACGCTTATCGATATTGGAGATGGCGTAGCTTGTCTAGAGTTCCATTCTAAGATGAATGCGATCGGTTCAGATACGATCTCATTGATGAACTTTGCTATCAAGGAAGTGGCACAGAACTTTGAAGGTCTAGTCATTGGCAACCAAGGTGATAACTTCTCAGCAGGCGCCAACCTGATGCTGTTATTGCTGGCTGCTCAAGAGCAGGAATGGGACGATATAGATCTAATGATTCGTGGCTTCCAGAATGCAAATATGTCGCTACGCTATTCTGATAAGCCTGTTGTGGTGGCGCCTTTTGGTCTAACCCTAGGAGGCGGTTGTGAAATCACCATGCATGGTGACCGTGCCTGTCCAGCAGCAGAGACCTACATAGGATTGGTCGAAGTTGGAGTAGGCTTAATACCAGCCGGCGGTGGCACAAAAGAGCTGGCCCTACGTGCTACTACACAAGCCACAATAGAGTCGTCTGAAGCCGATCCATTCCCATTCATCAAGCAAGCGTTTGAGGCGATCGCTACTGCCAAAGTCGCCACTAGCGCTGTCGAAGCGCGTAAATTCGGCTTCCTCAAAAAACACGATGTTATCACGATGAATAGGGATCGTCAGATCGAGGATGCCAAAAAGACGGTGCTGGCATTAGCGCGCGCTGGCTACCAACGCCCGCAGCCGCGTACTGATATCCCTGCACTTGGCGAGAGTGCCTTAGCAGCGCTTAAACTCGGCGTGCATATGATGGTGCGAGCTGGTTTTGCCACTGAATATGAGGGCGTAATTGCACGCAAGCTTGCCTACATACTCACAGGCGGAGATCTCTCACACCGTACTCTCGTCTCCGAACAACACTTCCTTGATCGGGAACGCGAGGCATTTTTAAGTCTATGCGGCGAGCGTAAGACGCAAGAGCGTATTCAGCATATGCTCAAGACGGGCAAGCCGCTCAGGAATTAATCCGCTGTCATCATCAGGAGATTAGAAAATGAAAGATGCAGTCATTGTAGCAATCGCAAGAACAGCCGTCGGTAAAGCTTATAAGGGCGCGCTGGCGCATGTACGTCCAGACGATATGGCGGCGGAAGTAATTAATGGTGTGCTTAAACGTGCACCTGGCCTTGACGTCAAAGAAATCGAAGATGTCATTCTAGGCTGTGCAATGCCTGAGGCGGAACAAGGTATGAATGTGGCGCGAATTGCTTCGCTACGTGCTGGCTTACCAGTTACGCTCTCGGCCATGACGATCAACCGTTTCTGTTCTTCAGGACTGCAAGCAATCGCGCTTGGTGTTGATCGTGTACGCACAGGCGGTGCTGAAGTTGTTATTGCTGGTGGCACAGAAACAATGTCTATGATCCCTATGGGTGGTCATAAGATTGTGCCTAATCCTTATCTGGTCGAGCACTATCCAGATGCTTACTTGAGTATGGGACTTACTGCTGAGCGACTGGCACGTCGCTATGAGATCAGCCGTACACAACAGGACGAGTTCTCATTGCGATCACATCAGTGTGCCATTGCGGCGATCCAAGCAGGCAAGTTTAAGGACGAGATTGTGCCGCTTAAGGTCAAGACAGATCGATTTAATGCCAAAGGCAAGAAGGAAGTTACCGAGTCGGTCTTTGATACCGACGAAGGCCCACGCCAGGATACTACCATAGAGGCACTGGCCAAATTGAAGCCGGCCTTTATGGCCAATGGCACAGTAACCGCAGGCAACTCCTCACAGATGTCGGATGGTGCCGCTACTGCCCTGATAATGACAGCGGAGAAGGCTGCTGCATTGGGTCTTAAACCATTAGCACGTCTGATTGCTTATAGCACTGGCGGCGTTGAGCCAGAAGATATGGGGATAGGTCCAGTAGTAGCCATTCCCAAGGCTCTTAAGCTTGCTGGTCTTAAGCTTAGTGATATTGATCTTATTGAACTCAATGAAGCGTTTGCTGCGCAGGCGCTATCTGTAATCAAGGTTGCCGGGTTAGATCCTGAACGGGTTAACGTCAATGGGGGCGCAGTGGCACTTGGTCATCCACTGGGATGCACAGGCGCGAAGCTGTCTGCCACTATTATTTATGAACTGCAACGTCGTGGCGGTCGCTATGGTATGGTCACGATGTGTGTGGGTGGCGGCATGGGTGCCGCTGGCATTTTTGAATTAAATAGTTAAAAACAGCACCGCAATTATCTCCAGAAAGGAAGTAATGGTATGTCAACTATGGTAGAGCCAAAGACCACACTGGTCAAGGGCGGTAGCTTCTTGATCGAAGAACGGGCGCCTTCGGAGGTCTTCACGGTTGAAGATTTCTCCGAAGAACAAAGAATGATTGCACAGACAACTTATGATTTCGTAATGGGGGAGGTATTTCCAAACCGTAACGAGATCGAAAAGAAGAACCTAAATCTAACTGTTGAATTATTGAGAAAATCAGGCAAGCTGGGATTATTATCATTCGATATTCCAGAAAAGTACGAGGGACTAGGACTAGACAAGGTCTGCTCAATGCTGGTAGCAGAAAACCTGGCGCCCGGTGGCGGCTCATTTGCGGTCTCCCATGGTGGCCATACCGGCATTGGCACCTGGCCGATCATCTATTTCGGCACCGAAACGCAAAAACGCAAGTACCTACCAAAACTCGCGACTGGTGAACTACTCGCTGCCTATGCGCTTACCGAAGCTCACTCAGGCTCGGATGCACTCGCCGCCAAGACCCGTGCCGTGCTTAGCCAAGATGGTAAATACTACATCCTCAATGGTACAAAGATGTGGATCACCAATGCTGGCTTTGCCGATATCTTTGTCACCTTTGCTAAGGTTGATGGTGATAAGTTCTCCTGCTTTATTATTGAGAAGAACTTTCCCGGTGTCTCAACTGGCAAAGAAGAGCATAAGATGGGTATTAGAGGCTCATCAACCTGTACACTAGAATTACAGGATGCACGTGTACCAGTCGAGAATCTCTTGGGTGAGATTGGCCGTGGCCATATTATTGCATTCAATGTGCTCAATATGGGTCGTTTCAAACTTGGCGCAGGTTGTGTAGGGGGAGCAAAATCGGCACTCAAGGAGTCGATTGCCTATGCCCAAGAGCGCCATCAGTTCAATAAACCACTCGCCTCTTTTGGCGCCATCAAACATAAACTGGCTGAGATGGCAATTCGTTGCTATGCAGTCGAGAGTATGTCTTATCGCACGGCTGGCCTGATTGATCGTGCACTACAAGGGGTAGATCCTGACGATACCCAGGGCATCCTTATGGGTATTGAAGAATATGCCATTGAGTGCTCGACTATGAAGGTCTATGGTAGCGAGATGCTCGATTATATAGTTGATGAGATGGTACAGATCTATGGTGGCTATGGTTATTCAGAAGAGTATCCCGCCGAGCGCGCCTATCGAGATTCGCGTATTAATCGTATCTTTGAGGGCACAAACGAGATCAACCGTATGTTGATCCCCGGAATGCTCCTTAAACGTGCAATGAAAGGCGAATTACCATTGCTCAGCGCTGCCCAGAAACTAATGGATGAACTGCTCTCCTTCCCCGCAATGGAAGAAGAGGAGGATACTATTCTTAGTGAAGAGGTCAGGGCGGTACGCAATGCCAAGAAGGTAGTGCTGATGCTGGCAGGCTCAGCAGCACAAAAGTACCGACAAGAGATTGCGGAACAACAGGAGGTGTTACTAGGTGTGGCCGACATAATTATGGAGACCTACGCAATGGAGAGCACCCTATTACGCACCCTCAAGTTCATTGAGAATCAGGGCGAAGCCAATAGCCAAATGCGTATCGAAGCAACTCGTGTTTTCGTTAATGATGCAATGGATCGGGTCGAGACAAGAGCACGCACTCTGCTAGCTTCACTTGCCGAAGGTGATATGCTGCGTACACAGCTAGCTGCTCTTAAGCGTTTTACTCGTCATATGCCTTACAATACGATTCAGGCACGTCAACGTATTGCTGATGCACTTTGTAGTATTGGCAGATATATCTTCTAAGCTACCAAATTTAGCTGACCATTGATAAGGACAAAGGATTGATAATCTTTTGTCCTTTCTTTTTTATCCAGTAACATTGCCTAATACAGTCTGACTATCAAGGGATTTTTATAGACTTAACACCATCCATCAATAGTCAGACAGCAAAGGCAATCTCCTTTCGTTTTTAATGTTTGCTCAATTGATATTGATGTGATAGGCAGATATTTCCATTCTGATAGATAAAAAATATTTCCTAGATACTTTGATATTGTGAGATCCTTATCATAGAACTAAAGATCATAGAACTAAAGCTGTAAGATCGTGCTAATGTATACTGAGGAAAATGGTTATAGCGATACTGTGCAACTACTCAATGCTACTGGTGCGACATAATGAGTCAACTTTTACTACTAATTTGCGATTCTTCAGCAACCTTTGCAAGCAACGCCAGTCATCCATAGCCGCATCGAAGCACTTCCACAATGGTACAATTAGCGCACCATAGTCAGGAAAGATCATTTTAACCCAAAAGAGTACCAGTATAGACGACTCTCTGGTCTGCTTTGAGGTTGGGTTTCTTCTGGAGGTGGTTATGAAGCGGCTAGCGTTCACCCTGTTACAAATCTTGATAGTGCTTTTTTGTCCCGCAATAGCACAGGAAAAATTGATTGTCGAGGATGTCGAGATACGTGGCAATCTCTCGATTCTTAGCGAAACCATTAAGGGCTATATACAAACGAAAAGAGGTGGGCTTTATGATGAGGCCCAGGTACAGCGTGATTTTCAAGCAATATTAGCACAAGGCTATTTTGATGAGTTCAAAAGCCGTGTATTGATCGAAAAGATCCGGCCAGGCACTGTTACGATCATCTTTGAAGTCAAAGAATTGCCTAAAATACGCGATGTCTTCTTTGAAGGATTACAATCCGTGTTGGAATCGGATGTGCTACAACGCTTCCGAGAACGTCGCATCGCTATCTCAAGAGATTCTCGTTACCAACCATTGGTAGCAGAGAATGCCCGGCGGGCATTGCAGGAATTATTGGCGGAACGTGGTAAGCCCAATGCTCAGGTGGAACTGAGAGTTGAACCGATCACCGAAATCAGCTTGCTGATATATTTTGTTGTCAATGAAGGTCGTCGTGTACGTATTGCTGAGATAGATTTCGATGGCAACAATCTCTTCTCTGATGAACGTCTGCGTAAAGCTATGCGACTGATCAAACCGGCTGGTTTTCTTACTATCTTCACTTCCAAAGATATCTACGAAAAACGCAAGCTTGATGAGGATCTACAGCGTGTACGTCTCTTTCTTGGCGAGCAGGGCTTTTTGCGTGCACAGATCGGCGAGCCTTTGATCGAACCGGTTGGAGAGATTGATCCGTTGTCAATATTGCCGCCTAGCAAGAGTGATGCCGTACGTATACGTATTCCTATTAGGGAAGGTCGTCGTTACTATTTTGGCAAGATTGCAGTGGAAGGCAATACCTTCATATCAACGGAAAGGATTCTTGCTTTCACTGGTATTAAACCTGGTGATGTAGCATCGCTGAAGGTTATCCGAGAGGGTGTCTACGAGCAGCTACGCAGGCTTTATGGACACTATGGCTATATACAAGCAACTACTGAACTAAATCCTACCTACCACGACGATAGTGATACCGTCGATTTTACTATCTCCATTGATGAAGGTAAACCATTTCTAATTCGTCGTATAGCTTTCACTGGCAATGTCTATACACACGAATCGGTGCTACGTCGTGAAATATTGGTAAATGAACAGGAGATCTACGATCAGGACCTGCTTGATCGCAGTCGTCTACGTCTTAATCAATTAGGACTATTCGATGAGATCAAAGAAGAGGATGTAAAGATTACCACTGACGATCGTGCCGGGTTGGTTGACATCACAATAAACGTCAGGGAGAAGCAACGTCAGCAGATCAGTTTCTCTGGCGGTGTCTCTAGTGGGGGAAGCTTTATCGGAATTTCTTACTCAACCAATAATCTGTTTGGTTATGGTGAGTCGTTCGCACTAGAAACCCAACTCGGCGACCGACAGCGTAGCTTCTCTACTACTTTCACCGAGCCATATCTTACTGGTCGTCCAATTAGTGGAACCTTCTCATTTTTTACCAGCCGAACACGCTTCTTCACAGATGGACTCGCAAGTGGAGTGTTAAACACTAATACATCAACCAATACCAGGTTTGATGATGCACTCTTTACACAATCTTCAATAGGGTTTGGAATGGGTCTAAACGCACCCCTGAGTCTGTTTACAAACAAGTACCTAAAATACACACGATTCACCCGTGTAGGATTGAACTACTCTCTCAGTTCCACGAAAATTATTGATCCTGCTGTTAATCGTGATGAAAATATGGGCAATGATATTGTTGTTTCGTTCCGCCAACCTGATATTACTCAGAGCACACTGACACCTTCACTTGCTTATAGCACACTTAACCGTCTGCTTGATCCTACTAGTGGCAAGAGCTTATCAGCATCCTTTGGTGTTAGCGGCTTAGGTGGTGATGTAAAGTTAATCTCGCCTAGATTCGAATTTAAATACTTCACACCCTTAACCAAGGGGGAGAAGCGACACGTATTGGGCATGCGTGTATTGGTCGAGCATATCTCTGCTTTTGGCAGCTCTCCGGTCGATAATTCGCTGGCTTTTGTTGGTGGTATACCACTCTCTAACCGTTTCTTCCTAGGTGGTGAGGATTCCATACGTGGTTACAATACACGCTCTATCTCACCGCTTGTACGTGTAGATCAATTTATTACCACGAGAGATGTGCAAGCAGTCGATGTGCTACGCAAGCGCGTACTACCGGTTTTACAACCTGGCCGTCGTTTCCGTGGTGTTGATGCTAGTGTGCTAGAGAAATTCACTTTTAATAACGCACGCATCGGCAATCCTAATTTTCCCAACTTTGTTCCTATTGGCGCTGATACACAACTGCTCTATAACGTAGAATATCGAATTCCTATTGGCGGCCCATTATCGTTCGCTTTCTTTGCTGACGCTGGTACAGTATTCAATGCTGCTAAGATGAATGATCAGGCCATTGTCAGCAATACCGCGCTACGCCTGCTAGACAGAGATCCTACCTTTACCGCGTTAGGCTTAGTCCAACCTGTAACACTCAATCCACGTGGGCTTATCGCTACCCCAGAAGAGATTGCAGCAGCACGCACACCGGAAACACCGCCTGACCAATTGCCGAAAGGCTTCCGCAGTGTCTTGCTACAGGGTAGATATACATCAACCTCGCTAGTACGCCTCAGTCAAGATCTCAGTGGGTTCCGAGAGAATTTCCGTGCCTCAGTTGGCGGCGAGTTACGTGTACAGGTACCTGTAATTGGTGCGCCTGTACGCTTGATCTTTGCTTATAATCCAAATGCGCGTACTCAACCAATTCCTGCTAGCCCAGAGCCTGAGCCAAGACGTTCTTTCCGTATCAGTATCGGGCGTACGTTTTAGCTATTAAAGCAAAATTCTTCTATAATCTTGCCTATGAATGGCGGTGAGATTATTGCTAGAGTACTAGTCAAAGAGGGCGTAAAGTTTATCTTTACGCTCTCTGGTGGCCATATTGCGCCCATCTTCGTAGAAGCCAAAAGAGCTGGGCTACGTGTTGTGGATGTACGCCATGAAGTAAATGCTGTATTTGCTGCTGATGCAGTGGCAAGGCTGTCTGGGATACCCGGTGTAGCTACCGTAACAGCGGGGCCAGGCTTAACCAATACAATCACCGCAGTGAAGAACGCACAACTAGCACAATCGCCTGTTATCGTATTGGGTGGCGCAACAGCAACGCTTCTAAAAGGCAGAGGCGCTTTGCAAGATATTGATCAGATGGCACTGATGCAACCACATGTAAAATGGGCAGTAGCAATAAAAAGGCTGAAGGATTTTGCTCCTGTTCTGCAACAAGCATTTACCGTTTGTCGAGAAGGTGTACCAGGACCAGTCTTTATTGAATGTCCAGTAGATCTGCTCTACGACGAGAAGATTGTGCGCGAATGGTATCTACAGGGTAATCAAAAGCCAGCACGAAATCTGCAGGAAAGATTGCAGAGATGGTATATTAGTAGACACCTTAATAAGATCTTTTCTGATCAAGATAATATACGAATTGAAGATCGCCGTGCAGACTACCAGATACCTACTTTTGCAGCATCACAAATCAATACTGCTACTCAATATCTGCTGAGATCTAAAAAGCCTGTTTTTATCATTGGTAGCCAAGCCGTTGCCGAACCAGAACAGACAGGTAGAATAGTGGCAGCACTTGAGCAGATCGGTGCACCTATCTATCTATCAGGAATGGCGCGGGGATTATTTGGTAAAGATCACCGTTTACAGATGCGTCATAAAAGAAGAGAGGCACTACGTGATGCAGATCTAGTGCTATTAGCTGGCGTGCCTTGTGATTTCCGGCTCGACTATGGTCGTCATATTCGTAGCTCATCCATCTGTGTCTCAATCAATCGTAGTAAGCGTGATCTATATCTTAATAAAAAACCACAACTTGCCGTACAAGCAGATGCAGGCAATTTTATTATTGAATTAGGCAACACTCTTGCTGGTCAAACTACCCCTGACTATTCACAATGGATCGAAGCATTGACAGCGCGTGATAGGGAACGCGAGCAGGAGATCGATCGACAAGCAACACAAGAGTTAGCCGGTATCAATCCATTAAAACTGTTCCGTGAGTTGAATGCAATACTCAGCGACAACAGTGTACTGGTAGCAGATGGAGGAGACTTTGTTGCTACCGCTTCCTATACATTGCATCCACGCCAACAACTCTGCTGGCTTGATCCAGGCGCATTCGGTACGCTGGGTGTAGGTGGTGGATTTGCTTTAGGGGCAAAACTGGTACGACCTGAGGCAGAAGTCTGGATAATCTGGGGCGATGGCTCAAGCGCCTATTCTCTTGCTGAGTTCGATACTTTTGTACGACATCAGATTCCGATAATTGGACTGATCGGAAATGATGCCTGTTGGTCTCAAATTGCCCGCGATCAAATAGAGATACTCAAAGACGACGTGGCATCGGTACTGGCTCACTGCGACTACCATAATGTAGTAAAAGGTTTTGGTGCCGATGGAACAAGAATCGAGCGAATAGAGGAACTAGTACCAACTATTGCCCAGGCACGCGCTGCGATTAGGCAAGGTAGACCCTATCTGATTAATGCCATTATTGGAAGATCAGAATTTCGTAAGGGCTCACTCTCTATGTGAGTTGTTAAAAGATCTTGGAGTAACAATGAAAAATAGTGGCCTATTGAGAAGAGACGAAACTGCTTTCCTGCTAATAGATATGCAAGAAAAACTTATGCCGGTGATTAGTGAGAAAGAGATCGTCTTTGCTAATGCTAACAAATTAACTGCTGGCGCAACTATTTTGAACCTGCCTCTGCTAGTAACCGAACAGTATCCTAATGGTCTAGGTCATACTTGTAGAGAATTACAATTGCCAGATAACCATGAAGTGATTGAGAAGATCTGTTTCAGTTGCCTGCTCTCACAAGCTATCGAAACAAAACTACAACAATGGCAGGTTAAGTCGCTTGTGTTGGCCGGTGTAGAGTCCCATATATGTGTGCTAAAGACCGCACTTGATGCGCTTCAGCATGGCTATCAGGTACATATAGTAGCGGATGCTGTCTCATCAAGAAAGAGGTTTGATAAGGAGATTGCCTTACAACGTATGCAACAGTCGGGCGCCTTTCTTGTGACCACCGAGATGGTGCTCTTCCAACTTATCGACACTGCAGGAAATGCAGAGTTCAAACAGATCAGTAAATTGATCCGTTAATCTATATTTTGTCTTGCTCAGCATTAGCAGAATGCTAGGTCAGGTAGCGTAGATGACTCCATCCACCTGTAAGCAGATCTTCTTCGGAAAGACCATCCTCACTATTTCCTGGAATAACAAAAACACCATCTGCCAAGATATCCTCTGGATTAATCAGCAATAGACCACGCACTAGTTTGCTTAAGGTTTCGCGTCGCCAATATTCTAGTTCTGAGTTGAACTCTCCCGCAGGCGAGAATGGTACACTAAGGTTAAATATCATAGTGACACAAATGAAGTCCTTGTTATGTGAAAGACGATGAGCACGATCAATCTCATCCCCCATCTCTTCCTCTTCGGTCGCAGTACTGGCAGAGAGTTCTGCCTCCCAACTATCAAATTCTGCCTGAGACTCTTCAGGATCCGTCTTGTAATCCCAAAAAGCTTGGCTCCAATAAGGCTCTTGTTCAAGCAAGAGCGCAACAATACGTTTGATGTAACGGCGCTTTGCTTCGACATCTTCCATTGCACCTTCTGGATCGGCGATTACATGCGCTAGTCGCGCGCGTAGCGTGTCCTCTCCAAAAGCACGAATTATCAACTGTATACCTAAGAAGTAGACTCCTTCCTCACTGGCTCCAAGAAACTTTTTTAACCAAGATCTACGTGTCATCGTTGTCGCTATCGCTCCTCAAAGTAGATGCTAGAATTAACCGCCAAAGAACCCGCCACGCCCGAAAGAACCAGATCTACTACTGGGTGAGTAGTAACCAGATCGACCTGCCCTTGTACCAATAACACGCGGGCCAGAAACACGCACAGTGCTACGGCCAAAGCCACTAGGCTTACTACGTCCTACTCCTACTGCTCCCTTGCCTATACGCGAGCCGCTAAACATTGTAGGACGTTGTACCGGCACATAACGAGGCGGTGTAACTGGGACACTTACCGGTGCACGCCCACCCAAATAAGTATAACGGGGTACATAAACTGGATAGACACTATAGAAAGGATAACTATAGAAGAAGAACCCATGACTGAGTGGGCTACCACCATAGTAATAATGGCGTACAACCTCATTTGTTGTGTTACCATCTGCCTGTTTACGGGCTACTGTCTCATCAACAGCAGTAAAGTCACTAAGCGGGAGTAATGCCACATTCAGATTTTGTGATTTGTAATCGACAAAATCCTCGTTTAGATCATCTAGCTCTTCCTGACGTGTACGATCCGGAGTTATATAAATAATCGATTTAACGCCTCGCTCTTTGAAGCTTTGTGCAGAAGGAAGTTTGGCAAGATAACGATTGTCAAACTGAGTCTCTTCATCTTTGTAGTTCGCCAGTCGTGATGAATCGAGCAAGAAGACTGGTGGTGCAGAGGCTGGCACAGTGGCGCGTTTAGTCTCTACCTCGTTCGCATAATAGAGCATTGCTGCCAATACTTCATGTGAAGGCGTAACACCAAGCGGGTGTGGGAAATTGTCAAAGAGTGGAATTAGATGGCCTACATCTGCTAACCCAGCTCCAAAGGCTACCGCGTTGTTTCCTACTAGATCAACGATAATTGCTGTCTCAGCAGCATTCTGTGCCTTAGTGAGAAACTCTTTGGCGATAGCTTGCCCACGCTCATAACTCTCTTTCATGCCCGGTGTGTAGATTGGTGCTAATTGATTACGTAGCGATTCAAACTGAAGCGATTGAATTAGTGTTGGGACAAAATAGGGAAGCCAAGCACCACTCTGTGGTTGATAGGCGGTTAGCATTGCAGACTGATCCAAATACTTCTTCCAACTATCGCTTGATGTTGAATCAACCGTTTGAGTATTTATCAGATTGAGTTTCTTATCTTCTGAGCCTAGATTCCAACCATGTTGACGCTGCAATTGTAGAGAGTCTTCATTGATATCGTTAGAATCATCAGAAAGTGCCCACCAAGTCGCTACGCCGGCAATGCCAACTGCGCCTATTCCAGCGGCGATAACAAAATTGCGTCGTGTGGTGTTCTTCCACCAAGGCTTAGGCTCATCCGGTTCATTATAGGAAGGGCGCCGATTGACACGCATCACCACATTCGGCTGCTCTGTCTCTTTGTTGGAACGGTCAGACATAAAATACTACTCCTCTCTAGATATGAACGTAGGCACAGTGACGGCACGATAATCGGTACTCTCACGAGAGAGCCGTGTAAAGAATCCTGTTGCACTACCTCCCATTAAATAGACACCATAATTAATCAAGTCACCTGCATCGTCTGGCTGCACACGAAAAAATCGTTGTGCAACAAAATGTTCTGGCAAAGCAGTTTCTACGCTCTTACACCAGATCTCGTCACTGACGAAAGCGCCACAGATCGTCTCGGCACCTTCACAGCCATAATCGCTCTTAAGTACCCAAGCAGTACGCTCAGCACGTAACTGTTCACGAGATAAAGAAGCCATACGATAGGTCTCTGGAATATATTCACGTATCCAGCGACAAGCACGCGGGGAAAACCGCGCCATCTCTTCCCAGAAGAAGGCAAGGGAAAATTTGTTCTGTGTGATAACTGCGCCAAAGGGATTAACTACGGTAACTTCGCCTGCCATCTCGGCAGAAAGTAATGCTGCTAGTGGCTGATAAAGCGGTAAGGGATCGTTATACTCAGGCGCATCCTGCCAGACTGGTAAGCGCTCACCCCACCAATCGGTTTTGTAGTGGCGTATGATTAGATCAACTCGCTTGCCTAAAACTTCTAGTCCCACATCAGTGCGACGCAGATTATAAGGAGAGCCAGCCACTACAGTAATTCCTGCCGCCTCTAACCAGCGGCGTATTAATGTAATCATACCTAAATCTTCGGTTAACTCAGTGGGATAGATAATACCGACAGTATGTAATGGATCTGTTGTACGCTTGGCTTGGCTCTCTTGTAACATCCTGATATAGCTCTCTCCCATATGTATGTTGGGATCATCAACTAGGCCATGCATAGGGGCAAGCAGTTGATTAAGTACTACTGCCTCAGGCTGACCAGAAGGTGTATCACTATTCAACTCACAACAGACAACACGACCATCTTCACAAATAAAGAGGTCGGCACGTGCCATACCATGCCAAAGCCCTCCAGAACTCTCCCACATTGCCTCTTGCCAGGGTGTTAAATGATAGAACTGATCCACTAATTCAGGATCTTGACAGAGTATCTCGATCAATTCCTGGTGTAGTATGGCAACCCGCTCTGCCGCACGTATAAGCGCTTTAGCCGTCTGGGGCGATAACAGCACCCCACGCATACGAAAACGCTCCCGCCCATCAAACCAGGGGTCGGAGAGCATACCCGTCTCATATAGCGCACGGGCAAACTCTGCATAATTCTGATAAATTATCCCTGTTGGGCGTGACTCGTTTACTGTCATACTAACTCCGGTTTTAGTATACTGTGTGCCAATCTCGATAGCAAAAACTACTCTCCACCTACTAACCCGGAAAAATCTTTTTCTTCCCTACTTGACAACAACCTCTTCTCTACATAAAATACAGACGTTCGTTTTTCTTCACAAGGAAAATCCCATGCCGAAATTGAGTCAGGAAGTTATTGAAGAGAAGAAAGGTCATATAGAAGAAGCGGCCAAAGATCTCTTTATCAAGCAAGGCTTTCATGGCACATCAATGCGGCATATTGCCGGGCATGCAGGGGTATCATTAGGAAATCTCTACAACTATTACCGAACTAAAGAGGAGATCTTAGAGTCTCTAATTGGTAAATACCAGCAGATTATTGGCGCTCGTATCAGCGCAATGTTTGATGAGATTGAGGAGCCGCTGTTGCCAGAAAACCTGATCAAATTTGGCAAATTGGTACAGGAATTAGTCTCTGAACATTATCAGTACTGGCTGCTTATGTACATAGATGTGCTGGAATTTCAGAACCGCCATTGCCGTAAGATGTTTGAGGGTCTGGCAGAGAAGCTCAGTGCTCGTTTTGCCAAACATTTCCAGGAATTGAAAGAGAGTGGTGATGTCTATCAGGATGTGGATCCGGCAATCGGTTTCACCGCCGCTTATCTACAATTTTTCAACTACTTTTTAATTGAGAAGCTCTTTGGTGGTAACCACCATTTTGGTATTAATGACGATCAGGCAATTGCAAAACTGAGTGAGATCTTCTATCGCGGTATTCTTCAACCTGAAGCAATAGAACGCCTCTGCATCGTCAACAGTAAGTAAGCCACGTGCTTATTGTTTTTTTCTATTTACGAAAACGAGCGTTCGTTTTTATTATCAAAAAAAATAACATTGAGAATATGCCGAGAAGGCAGGAGGGAGAAGGATATGAGAAGGAAGGTGTGGGTATTGCTGGCATCACTCAGCCTGATAATGGGAATGGAGCTAGCAGTCTTGGCTCAAGGGGGAACAGGAACAATCAGTGGTGTAATAACAGATCAATCTGGTGCTACATTAGCGGGAGCGCCATTGGTAGTGACTAGTGAAGCGACAGGATTGACCAGAGAGGTAGTAGCAGATGAATCAGGCAACTTCAGCGTGACATTGCTGCCACCCGGTCGCTATCAACTTAAGGCTGCGGTAGAAGGCTTTAAGACCGTATTGCTTACCGATGTGGTGGTGAATATAACCCAGACCAGCACGGTCAAGATTGTGCTAGAGCCAGCCTCAGTTTCAGAGGTTGTCACAGTGACTGCAGAACCCTCATTAGTACAAAGCGAGACAGTCCAGCTAGGTCGTGTGATTGATGAGCGAAACATTAGTCAATTGCCGCTAGCGACACGCAATTTCCAGCAACTGCTAGCGCTTTCGCCGGGGGCATCAGCAAATCTTTCTAACAACACCGAGCTAGGACGTGGTGATGCCACAATTTCTGTGAATGGCCAGCGTACTACCAGCAACAATGTACGTATCAATGGAGTAGATGCTAATTCGGTTGGTACTAATTCGACTCCTAACATTGCTGTGCCAGCAACCGACAGTCTACAAGAGTTTATTGTACAGACAAGCCTTTATGATGCTTCACAAGGGCGTAATGCTGGTGGCAATGTCGAGGCGATTACCAAATCTGGCTCGAATAGCTTACATGGAAATTTCTATGAATTCTTCCGTAATCGTGCCTTGAATGCCAATGACTTTTTCCTTAGTGGCGCTGGTCAACGCAAACCGGTACTTACACGCAATCAGTTTGGCGTCACATTAGGCGGTCCAATTGTACGTGATCGAACATTCTTCTTTGTCTCCTATCAAGGAACACGCGAACGCAATGGAGCATCACTCTCCAATAGCCTTACCTTCCCGGTTATCCCATTAGGATTAAGAGACAATAATCGTAATGCTGCAGGACTAGCAGCCACCTTTGGCATTCCTGTCGCAGAGATCAATCCTATTGCTGTTTCTTTATTACAGGCGCGACTAGACAATGGCCAACTTATCATTCCTTCTCCCACTACCAGCAATGGATTAACACCTATCTCTGAGATCTCACGCTTCCGTGAGGATCAATATAGCATCAGCATAGATCACAGACTGAGCGACAAGCATTCCATTATCGGTAAATGGTTTTCCGCAGATAATCCGATTCGACAAGCAAACTTCAACTTTGCTGGGCTAGGTAATGGACCAACACAATTGCCGGGGTTTGGTGGTAAACTAGATCTTACTAATCGTGTACTATCACTGACTGACACTTATATCTTTAATCCAAATTTGGTAAATCAAGCTCGTTTTGGTTTTAACCGTATCAGTGTTACTTCTCAACCGCAAGAGCCATTCACAGCAAATCAGTTTGGCATCAATAATCCGTTAGGCCAGCGTTTCTCAGGATTGCCAACAATACAAGTAGTAGGACTATTTACACTAGGCTCCTCATCCTTTGCTGATCAAGCATCAGCGATCAACACCTTCACTTATAGCGACACATTATCGCTAAATGTTGGGCGCCATCGTGTACGTGTAGGCGCAGAGTTCCGTCGCTCGCAGGTAAACTTCTTCTTCAACGCTTTCACACGTGGACTGTTGATCTTTCCAACCTTTGCCAATTTCCTACGTGGTCAGTCGATCTCAATAATTGGTTCAGGTGTCTTTGATCGTGCTTTACGTGTGAGTGAGTTCAGCTCTTTTGCTCAGGACGATTTCAAGGTCAATAATCGACTCACTTTGAACTTAGGTGTACGTTATGACTTCTTCGGCAATCCAGTAGAGAAGCGTGGCCGTCTAGTCAACTTCTTGCCAGAGCAGTTACGTACTGGCACAGCTACTATGCCGGCGCTGCCACCCAATGGTTTTGTCCAAGCAGGCAATGCTGAGAATCCTATCCCTGGTATTCCTACTACCTCAGACACAATTATTGATGACGACTTCAATAATTTCTCACCACGTATTGGGTTTGCTTATAAACCATTCAATAGTGATCGCTTTGTAGTACGTGGTGGCTATGGGTTCTATTACGATCGTATCTCGACACGTTCAGTAAATACACAAGTACTCAACTTCCCTTTCCTGACACTTGCTACAGGTGTATTTAGACCACTAGCAACTCCATTTGCACCGGTGCCGCAACCAGAAGCATTTCCTGTTCTGCCCACTGTACCATCAAGTCTAGGCGTACCGATCAGTGGTATCTTTCTTGATCCCAATTTCCGTACCCCTTATGTACAGCAGTTTAGCCTCAATTTCCAGCTAGAGTTAAAGAAGGATTTCTTGCTTGAAGTAGGCTATGTTGGCTCGAAAGGTACAAAACTATTACAAGTGATCACACTCAACCAGCCATTCTTTGATCGTGCTAGCGGCAGATTTATTCCTCCATTGGGAGCTTCCTTCTCTACACAAAAGAATGTTGCCGGTGGCATACAGCAGGTACAATCTAGTTCAAATTCGCGCTTTGATTCACTACAGATCAGTGTCACCAAGCGTTTTAGTCGTGGCCTACAGTTCCTTGCTTCTTACACATTGGGTAAATCGATCGATAATTATTCTGGCGCATCCGTCAATGAGCTCACAGCGCTACCAGGCGATCAATTTGACCTAAGCCAGAATCGTGCACGCTCAGATTTTGATCGGCGGCATCGTTTTGTCTATAGTGTTGTTTACGATCTACCAAAGATCCCAATTACCTCGCGGATAGCTAGATCGCTATTAAACAACTGGCAAGTAGGCGCTATCGTAACATTACAATCTGGTCTGCCCTTTACCATTATCGATAATCCCAGCAACTTCATTATACAGCGTGCTAATCTAAAAGCAGGCGCCAATATTAGCAGTGGAGGTAGTGTAACTGATCGGCTCAATAACTATTTCAATACTGCAGCCTTTACACCATCGCGACAATTTCTGGTTGGCACTACAGTCAATCCATTCTTTGATGCTAATGCGCCATTTGGCAATGTAGGACGTAATACGCTCACTGGTCCAGATCAACGCAATGTTGATCTATCAATGATCAAGTTCATGCAATTGAGCGAAGCAACTCGATTAGAATTTCGTGCAGAATTCTTCAATCTGTTCAATACGGTTAATTTTGCCAATCCCAACAGCAATATTGCCGTTCCTGCTACTTTCGGCAAGATTACAGCTACTAGTGCCGGCCCGCGCGTGATCCAATTCGCGCTTAAACTCAACTTCTAAATTAGCAAAACACATAGATCACAGAATCAAGGAGAGTTTATCTGTGATCTATGTGGGAGAAAAAATCGATGAGACGTCACGTACGCATCGCGGGAACAGGTTGCTATATCCCTGAGAAGATATTAACCAACGATGATCTGAGCAGAATGTTAGGTGAAGATATTAATGAATTTGTCTCGCAAGTAGTGGGTATTAGTGAACGACACATATGTGCAGAAGATGAGCATACTGTTGATCTCGCCGTTGCCGCAGGCGCAAAAGCATTAATGGCGGCTTCATTATCTGCAGAAGATTTAGATTTAATATTAGTAGCCACTGATACACCTACTTATATATCGCCGGCAACTTCGGTAGTAGTTCAACACCGGCTAGGTGCAAACCATGCAGGCACATTTGATATCAACTGTGCTTGTGCCGGTTTTGTCACCGCAATAGATACTGGCGTGAAATATATAATCGCAGATCCATCCTATCAAAATGTCTTGGTGATAGGCGCATATGCAATGAGTAAATATCTGGACTGGACAGATAAAAAGACCTCCACGATCTTTGCCGATGGTGCTGGCGCGGTTATTCTGCAAGCCAGCGAAGAGCCTGGCTTTCTTGCTGCGAAGTTATCTGCAGATGGCCAATACCATGATTATATGGGCATCTTTGCCGGTGGCACATATATGCCGATTACATCTACGGTATTACAAGAAGGGATATTGAACAAAGTCCGCTTTGCCCGTAGATATCCGCCTGCTGTCAATATCGAAGGCTGGCCCGCGATTATTAAAGACGTGCTGAAAAAAGCCGCGCTTAGTGTTGAAGACGTAAATCTATTTCTCTTTACACAGGTCAACCTGAGTACAATCAAAGCCGTGATGCAACAACTAGAACTGCCATTTTCACGCACACACACAATAATGCACAAATGGGGTTATACCGGTTCATCTTGTATCCCAATGGCACTCGATGATGCCGTACAGGCAGGCAAACTGAAACCTGGCGATCGGTTGGTAATGTGTGCTTCTGGCGGTGGCCTGAACATGGCTTGCGCGGCTTTTCGATGGTTGACTTAAGAACTGCTCTTCACCCTCTCGTCTTCACTGACATCGAGGGCAAATTTTTTTCATAGGAGGATAGAAAGGAATGGAACAGACAACATCGGCAGCCAATAAGGCTGCATATAACAACCCTGTCCAACAGACCTCGCTGGCGGCTCTGCATGCCGCTGCGCAGGTACAGCAGGCGATCGATAAGCTAATAGATGGATGGTTAGAAGCAGGGTTTTCTAGTTACGAGATACAGACTCGATTAGCCAAAGAGTATTTAGGTGGTCTTCAGCAGACCCGTCGTGAGTGGACAAAGAAGACCACAGAGATAACGGAAAAGACCCTGGCAGTTGACTACCCATTAAAACGGGAATGGGAAGAATTTAATACCAAAGTAATGGAAGGTATGAAGAAGGGGATAGAGATCTTCAGTATTCCTTTTGCAGCCGCTGCCAAGAAGTAGTTAACCGTGCTGAGTGAGGAATGATCTACTATCACGCTTCACTCAGCATCATAGAGATGGGAGGATAACTTGATCAATTATCTTGAGAATTATTTCGATCTTTTCGAAGCCTGGCAGAAGAGTGTGGATCAAATTTGTGAGCAATGGCTGCAGCAACCTGCTGTATTAACAGCTATGCGTCAAACACTCGATGGCTGGCTAGCGTTACGAAACCATTACAACCGTATTAGTGAAGCAACCGGACTCTCATACATACCATTTGAACAGACTTTCCGAGAGTTTACCAACTTAACAGCGACTAGCTATCAAGATATGCTGCGTAGTTGTAGTACAGAGTTGCTGCCAACCCTCGCAGCAACTCCTTATGAAGTTGTGTATACAGAGGACAAGATAAGGCTTTTGCACTATCAGTCTAACACTGAGCGGCGTTATCCTATACCGCTACTAATAATGTGTTCATTGATCAATCGTTATTATATTCTTGATCTCACTCCAGGACGCAGTTATGTAGAGTACTTGCTCAATCAAGGTTTTGATGTCTATATAATCGATTGGGGCAAGCCTAATTACCAAGATCGCCACCTCTCATTCGAAGACTATATTGATGGTTATGTAACAAA
>JBFLVQ010000015.1:0-37581 GCA_040758525.1 Acidobacteriota bacterium | reverse complement strand
CTGCTTATATATAGAAGAGGAAATCGCCGACCCAAAAGCGGATGTGTTGGGTCTGTAATCTCTATTTCGCCGCCCTGCTTTTTGGATGGCTTGTTGAAGGGGGTATTAAGTTGATTGATCGTTTGATCGGATCGATCATCAAAAGCTACTTGAAAAACTCAACACCAGTCCAACCTATAGACGCCAAATTAAAGCTTGGCTGAAATCGGGATATATGGATGGAGAAAAACTCTTTCCAACAAATGAAGGAACACCACAAGGCGGAGTAGCATCACCGCTCTTAGCCAATATTGCCCTTCATGGAATGGAGAAATTTCTCAAAGATTGTGCGCCATATATTGTAGATATGCGTGACAAACGAGGACATCAAAAAGCACGCAGTACAAGAACCCGAAGCTTAAATGTCATTCGTTACGCTGATGACCTGATTGTTTTGCATGAAGATCGTCAGGTTGTTGAGAAATGCAAAGAGATTTTGGAGATGTGGTTGAAAGAAATTGGCCTGGAATTCAAAGAAAGTAAAACTCAGATTGTCCATACTCTAAAGAAAACGAATAAAGAATCAGGATTCAATTTCCTCGGCTTTCAAATTCGGCAATTTCCGGTGAGTAAATATGAAACTGGTCACAATCCGAGTGGAGTCAGACTCGGCTTCAAAACCATTATTGAACCAAGCAAAGAGGCAATAAAAAGACACCACCTAAACCTTAAAGAGGTAATCTCAAAACATAAAGGAAAGAGTCAAACAGAACTGATTCAAACTCTAAATCCCAAAATAAGAGGCTGGTGCAACTATTATCGTGCTGTATGCAGCAAAGAAAGCTTTTATAGGCTTGATATGCTGATGTGGCAAAGTCTCTGGGCCTGGGCTAAACGCCGTCACCCAAATAAAGGTAAATACTGGGTTACCAATAAATATTGGAAAACAGCAGGTAATGACTGATGGGTCTTTGCTAATAATGCGAGCAATCCGCTGTACTTAATCAAACACGGACAAATAAAAATAGTTCGTCATGAAAAAGTCAGAGGAAAAGCTTCACCATTAGATGGCAATTGTTGAAGCTGATAAGGGAAAGTTTGTTACTACTGAACAAGCAAATTCCTTCTTGACGGAGTGTATCTTGGCTCTACTCGTCACTCAATTACCGACTTTGGATCTCAGTTCTGATAAATTTAAAGCATTGATCTCGATCTGATAAATATTACCTCTGCCATTTTCAATACCTGTCAAAAGTTTTCTCAGTTCGCTGAATGAATAAGCTTTGGTTGGAATTGAATCTTGGAATCCCCGTTCACTAGTAAAAAACAGATATTTTCCGTCCGGCGAGCCGATTGGGCAGTATTCGCGTGCCGCAGAGTTTATGCCAATACCGAGATTAATGGCTTTTGTCCAAACTCCGTTTTGATTGAAACTAATATATAAATCGCCATCTCCAATACCTGCTGGTCGCCCGTAAGAAGCAAATATCAGATAGCTTTGATCAGCAGCAATATAACAATCTACCTCAGAACTAGGAGAGTTTAGCTCACCCAAATTTTCTGGTTCACCATACTTACCATTGACTAACCGTGAGCAATAAATGTCAAAAGAACCTTTTCCGCCTTGTCGAACCGTGCTGAAGTAGAGTGTGCCATCAGCCGCAATCGCAGGGTAAAACTCATCCTTCTCGCTATTAACTGGTGCGCCCAAATTTCTTGGTGTACTCCAACCCTCTTTTGTCTTTTCAATGACCCAAATATCGTAATCTTGTTTGGGTATATTGCCCTCAAGTGGACGGTTGGAAATAAAAAAGAGCTTTGTTCCATCAATGGAAAAATAAGGATCAAAATCACTATATTGACCGGAAAAACTCGCAACTTGGGGGGACGACCATTTTCCGTTCACTAAATGGGAAACGACAATGACGCCTTTACGCACCGCTTTTTTTGAAAAATACAAGGATTTTCCATCCGGTGAAAATGCGGCATTCAGTTCGTCTTCCGGTGTAGAGATCATCCCGGGAGCAAATATCTGTGGTTTGGCTAAAACCGTTTGTGGGTAAACATTAGCCGAAAAAATAATTAGCAATAAACAGACATAGATGGCAAATAAAAAGATCCGCATAGATAATCCATTCCTTAAACAGTAACCGACTTCGTTTCAAACGGCTTTCGAGATAAAGCAACCGTGCAATCACACGGTAAACTAAATTTACCTGGCAGGCGGGTTCCCAGCGACACGACATTCGACGAAAAACAGATCAAATAGAGCGTAAAAACAGCTTAGCCGGTTTTGGAGAAATCTATTTAACAGTAGAAAATAGAAATATGATCAGGCTGCTTATTCTCTTTTATTTGTCTTAGATTAAACCTTGACTAGTACAAACTATTCGATTCTCTCCGACAAGTTATGCCAATTCCATTCCCAGGTTTTGCCATTATCAGGTGAAAAAGCTTGACTCCATATAGGACGCTCTTTATCTCTGACATTCCAACGAAACATCATTATTATTTTCTTTCCATTGAAAACATCTTTGGTAAAAAAATGTCCGATACCATTTTCAAACGAACCAACTACAGGGGGGTCCAAAACACCAACATCGCTAGCAACCCAATATAAACTCCACAATCTGGTTTTTGGATTAAAAAGCCTTAGCGTTCTGCCTTCCCAAGGTTTTCCATTAAAAGTAGCATGACCGACATCCATATGGCCCAAACCTTCGAGAATTCTGAAGTCTTCAACTGTGGTCTCAAATTCATCCCATTCATTACAATTATTCAGCCGAGATTTAAGCTTTTTGTGGTGCAACTTCCATTTGCCAACGAGAAAATCAAAATCATTTTGTGAAGATGTCGCTGATGCAGTAATGGCTAATTCACCATTGGCATCAAAGTCTAACTTCGGTATAGCCAATTTATCATTATTCTTCATAACCATATTCATATCCACTTTTTGACCATATCCAACATTAGACATTGTAAGTAACAAAGCTACACTAAAGGTGGTAAACAAAATTATTTTCTTCATAGTAGCTCAAAATTATCGATAATATCGGCACCCATTCAATAGCCAATTTCTGAAAATAGACATAGACCAATTTATTCTAGGCTGTCTCTTTTTCTTCAAAATAGAGTTGTAAATAAGAGGTTTTACCAAATAGCTCAAACGTTATAAAATCGCTGATCGTCTATAAGACAATCTATTTTCTAACAGAGGAGCATAAAGCGTAGTGATAATTCGTTTAGGACAACGCCACTTAAAGACCAAATTTGGCACTTTTTTGGAAATGCTCTACTATGATGGCCAAAAAGAGTCTATAGCTTTGGTTATGGGTGATGTAGAAAATTCTGATAATGTTCTATGTCGTGTACATTCATCCTGTATATCTGCTCATGTTTTTAACAGTATAGAATGTGATTGCCGAGAGCAGATGGAAATATCTCAAGCTTTAATTGAGAACAATCAGCAAGGGGTTATTATATGGTTAGATCAAGAAGGTAAGAGCAATGGCCACCTGGCGTTATTACATAGCGCCAATTTGAAAGCGACAGGATTATCACAGACTGAAGCATATCTACGGTTAGGTTTTCAGGCAGACGCGAGAAATTATCAAAGAGCCGCAGAAATACTAGAGGATTTAAAAGTCAGATCGATAGTCTTGTTAACCAACAACAGAGATAAAATAGAAACTTTCGCCAATGTAGGTATTAAGGTCGTAGACACAAAGGCTGTGCACCTTAGTACAGAGGAAAACAGAGGTTTTTAACGGCACTTTGGAATTTCAGGTCTTCTATTTTGATATGACAACGATCTGCAGTTACGTTGTGTATAGCATAACAGCAAATCGTTGCATAACTTTTCTATATCTATGGTTGAACACCCCACAGTCTTGTCGCTTCTTCAGCGATTAGATCTGGCATCTCTTCAGGGAAAAATAGCTTTGCTCCTTCCACTCGTCGCACACCACGTGAACCTGGCAGCGTGCGGTCCAGCCACTCTGCCCACTCTACTCCGAAGAGTATATCTTTTAATCCCCATACCATTCGTGCGGGTCCCTTCCATTGACGTAGCTCTTTGCGAATTGCCACCAGTAAATTCGTTTCCATCGAAACCAAATACTGGTTCACCTGCGCCTTTTTGAGGGGAGTTTTGACAAGCGGGCGAAGGTAGGCTTCGATTAGATCATCGGTAAGGTTTGCTGGATTTGTATACGCCTGCCCACCCATTCCATTAGCTTCCCGTGCAAGATTTTTATTATTCAATTGCGGGACGATGAACTGGTCCACAAAGGTGCCTTTCTTCGCCTGCTCAATGGCTGGTAGGAGATCAGATGGCGGGCTGTTTTCATCTACATCGCAGTTGGTTAGCAGTAGCGTTCGTACACGCTGGGGATATTTCGCGAGAAAAAGCTGCGCCGCTATACCGCCGCTATCGTTTGCCACCAGATCCACGGTATCGATGCGCAGCGCATCCAACAGCATCGCCAACATAGTCGCCTGAGTGGCAGATGAGATCGTCTGTCCCTGTGGTGTTTCTGTAAAACCCATGCCCATCAAGTCTGGGGCAATACATCTACGGTGTGCCTGCAACCTCTCAAGTGCTCCACGCCACTGAAATCCATTCAACGGATAACCGTGCACAAACAGTGCTGCTGGCCCACGACCATGCTCTACATATGCTACTCGACTCACCGGTAGTTTAACGAAACGTCGCGATCGGCGATACCATGCTTGATTAATCTGCTCTGGCTGCTTGGCAAATCCGTGCGGATTCAATACCATTGCTGCCATCATCGCTGAAGAAACTCTGAGAAAATCTCTGCGTCTCATGCCACATCCTCTCAAGAAATTTTTAGAAAATCCTTGTGTCCGACGCAGGTAGTATAATTTCAGGTCGCCTCAGTTTGCGCACACGTTCAGATGCTTTAGAGCACAATCGGTGGGAAAAATTAGCGAGAGACGGAAACTTCTGCCAACAGGCGCTTCATCGCGCGCGGCGGTACGCCCAATACACGTCGCATATGTCGCGCCATATGGCTTTGGTGGGCAAAGCCTACCGCCAGTGCTATCTCTGCTATTGACATCTCATTCTGCATCAGTAGCATCTTGGCACGCTCCACCCGGCGCTGAATTACATACTGGTGTACCGGTACCCCCATCGATATACGGAAGAGCGTCTTTAGATGTGAAGCACTTATCCCTACAACTGCAGCAATCTTTTCCAGTGATAGATCCTCTGCAAGTTGATCTTCAATGAATGATAACACCTGCTTCAGCCTGCGCCCATCTAGACCCTGGTTACATTCCTCCATTCGCTTTGTAATGGAGCTGTGCTGTGTCACCAACCGTGAAGCAATCGCTAGTGTCAGTCCATCCAGATAAAGGCGTCCCGATGGATATCCTAACTCCATCTCACGTTTTATTGCCCAGCTAAGTGTTTCTAGCTCAGTATCGCGAATTTGAAACCGGTTACGAATCTCCACCTGGGCTACACCCAGTTCAGATTCATCCACAACAGTGCGCAGCAGTGTCTGCGGCAGGCTTAGGATAAGTGTTGTATCATTCTCGTCTTTCATCTCCCACCGCATAGGCATATGCGTAGGAATGATATCAATGTCTCCATGTACGGCCGTCCCACTGAAACGTCTGCCGTCTCGCCAACATACAAGTTTTGATGGCGCACCCACATGAATGCCAATGACCACATCTTCTATTCCTGGCAACTCAACCACGCCCAGGGGCTCCCTGCGCAACTCAAAGCTGACGCCCTCAGCCGTCCTTACGCTCTCTAATATAGTTGGCAATTCGTTCTCTTGCGACATCCGTTCCCTCATTTCACAAACTCTGATGAAAATATAACTCTAACATTATCAACAAAGCGTGAACAGAACAGACCTCTATTTTATAGGAAAAGCGATTTGAAAACCCGGCAATTGATTGCGGAGATGAAAAATCGTATCGCGCGAAAGCGTGATAATAGCCGCATAAATACAGGCAATTTCATGGGATAGTATTACTAACAATGGTATAGTTTGAGTATGAAGAGAGCCTTCAAGTTTCGTATTGAACTATCTCCAGCCATTGAACAAAAGCTTGTCACTACCTTGGAGCTTTGTCGAGAACTCTACAATGCTGGATTGGGCGAAAGAAAACAAGCCTACAAACTTGCTGGCATCTCGATTAACTATTACCAACAAGCTGACCAAAAAAAGGCTGGGAACTGACTGGCAATAAGCTATGGTTGTCTAAGATTGGCACAATGAAAGTGCGTATATCTCGACCCCAAACACTTAAGAAAGTCTGAGAACAAGCTCAAGAAAGCACAACAGCAGTTATCACGCAAAAAGAAAGGGTCTGGACATTGGCAGCGAGCTAAGAAAAAGGTGGCGCGCATCCATAGCAAGATTAAGAATCAGCGCAAGGATTTTGCTCATAAGCAATCGAGAAAGCTAGTTAACAATAATGATCTATAATCTTCTATGAAAATCTCAACATTAAAGGGATGGTGCACAACCATCAGCTAGCTAAAAGTATCAGTGATGTAGGATGGGGAATGTTCTTTGATATGCTGGACTATAAAGCGGCAGATGCTAATAAGCTGGCAGTGAACGTAAACCCAAACTCTACATCGCAAAATTGCAGTGGTTGCGGCAAGAAAGTACCCAAGGGACTAGGTATGCGCTGGCATAGATGTCCATACTGTAGATTAGTACTGCACAGAGACAAGAATGCTGCAATCAATATCCTAGCAAGAGGGGTAGAAAAATTCTTGCAGGCGGGTGGGCTACCCGTCTGTACGCCCGTAGGCTTGGCGTTGGCTAGGCTGTTGAAGGGTGAACCGGTGGAATCCTCTGCTAAGAGGTTGCCACATTCTTTTGTGTCGGTAACGGCTTGATCTTGGTAGCCACACAAAGGAATCCCTTGACTTCAGTCAGGGTGAGAAGGTCAAAAAAGCTGTCTGCCGTTAAAATGCGTCGTTTACCAATACTAGCTTATCGGTCCATGTTCAGCTTCCCAGATCTCTACATCGATCATTTCGATCGCATCCCAGGGACAACCATCTAGAAATGTGCCATCTGGGCCTTGAGTAGTGCATTTTTTACAACCTATGCAGAGATTAGGATCAACACGAATCATACCAAAAGGTGGGTGCTCTTCATCATCTGTCCAATACATACAAGCATCGATCGGACAGTATCCCACACAAACTGGCGAGCCGGCACAACCAGTGCAACGCTCGGAAATAAATGCCAACTGTTTCGGTTTCTTCTTACGCGGCCCTGTCATTCCACGAGACATGGGCTCTTGTTTCACCAATACTTGCGACATATCTTCTCCTGGCCTTAAGCGCCGATAAATTCTTGCTTGCAAGAATTGTAAACTACATCTCTGGGGCTATTGTAGTTGTTCTGTTCAATATTGTGAACCTCTATAGCCTGTAATAAAAATTAAGCTTGATGATTATCAAAGAATTCGATCAACAGGTCAATTAGGTTTCGAACTATCTGGAGCTTGACCCTATCCATTAGGCGGGCTCTGATATACTCTGCCGGTCTTATTGTCACGTATCGTACAACTGGCACGCTCAAACATATAAAGGAAGATCGATTCGTCGGCGGCAATCGCCTCACATAGGCTAGTACGAGTAATATAGTTGGCCAACCGTACAGCAACAAAGGTATAGCCAGCCATACCGAACAGACAGGCAGCAATACTAAGATCTCGTAACCAACAATCAAGCGCTAGTAGGATGGCAAGCCCACCTATTATGGAAAATAGTTGCCGTCCAGATATGGTCGGGCTAGAGATAACAAACATCACAGCAACAATCGGCACACCTAACAGTAACCAATAGTTGCTCAGCCAGATCGTTGCAGTTAAGACTGCTATTATCGACGCACATAATAGTAGTGAAAGCAGTTTGATCAATATATTGCCCAACCATGAACTAAAAGTAGGCGAGAGCCGTGCTGCTGTTAATGAGTCGATACCTAAACTATAATGGTGCGCTGATAATGCCTGTTGTAACTCCGCAAAATTATCAAAAGGGAAGTCAGGAATATCTGACACTCGCTGCCAGCGTAGTGGCAGAAATTTTTCTTTAATTTCACGATCGTTCATGCTGCCAGTCTACACAACTCTAGCTACTTGCACCAGCCTCTGACTTGTATACAATATTTGTCATATATTAAAGATTTTAATACATTATATCGTGCTATGAATCTGTTATATATTCAAGCGATTATATAATATTAGATTGCTACAGTAATGGGCCTATGGTATCGTTTTGGCCATGATCATTAATAAAGCCAAACTGTTAGCCGCAAAGCGAGGACTCAGTATCTATCGTGTTGCCAAAGATGCTAAGCTCAGTTACCCGGCTGTCTATAACTTCTTTCATGATGTGAGCCGACGCTATGATAAGCGAGTACTAGATCGGCTCTGTCAAGTGTTAGCCTGCCAGGTTTCTGACCTACTTGAGCATATACCAAATTCGCAAGAGAGTCTGCCGGCTGGTCGCGTGCGCGAGCGCACGGCACGCTCGCGTAAACACGCCAAAGCACAACAGTCAACCCGCGCCAAGCGGAGTTCGGAGTAAACTATGAGTAGAATTATCACGATCTGTAATCAAGCTGGCGGGGTAGGTAAGACTACTTTAGTGCGCGACTTAGGATATGAATTAGCGCTACGTGGCCAGCGTGTGCTACTGGTCGATTTAGATCCACAAGCATCTTTAACTATCTTCTTAGGTCTAGATCCTTGGGAACAACAGACTACTATCTATGATGCACTGCGCGATCACAATACACCACTACCGATCGTTAACCTACTCAACCTCTCATTGGTACCGTCCAATCTTAAGCTGGCAGAGATCGAGGCCGAACTGGCTACTGTCCTACTACGTGAGTTTCGCCTTAAAGAGGCGCTCAATCCTATCATAGACCTATATGATCTTATCTTTATTGACTGCCCTCCTTCTCTAGGTATGCTGGTCATTAATGCACTATGTGCCGCCCATGAAGTGTTGATCCCTATACAGTGTGAGTTTAAAAGCTGGATGGGTACAGATGGCCTCTTTGACACTATTATGAAAGTCTCTAAACAGGCTAATAAGCGTCTGGCTGTACTTGGCGTTGTACCTACTCTGTTTGACTCACGCACCTCTCTACATGCCAAGATTGCTGAACAGATACGTACCCAACTTGGTCAGGTTACACGTGTTTTCGATCCTGTGCGTCGTGCTATCGCCTGTGCCGACGCTAGTACTAAAGGTGTGCCAATTCAGATATATGATCCCAAAGCAGAAGTTGTTACAGATATCAGAAAGATCGTGGAGGCAGTACTAAATGGGCAGGAAACACGATAATACGCAACTCCCCAGGCTTGCCAAAGTAAGTGCATTCTTCAGTAATCCAGTCGCGCTTAGTGAAGCTGGAGTCTCACATTATCCCATCGCGCAGCTTATCCCTAACCGTTTTCAACCACGTAAATACTTCGATGTAGAGGAACTGAACCAACTTGCCGAATCGATCAAATATTGTGGTGTGCTTGAGCCCCTACTGGTCACAAAAGAGTCTCAAGGCCAACGAACAATATTGGCGGGTGAACGGCGCTGGCGTGCAGCACAGATAGCAGGCCGTGCCTCTGTACCAGTTTACGAACTCGACCTACCACCAGAAATCGCTGCGCAAGTACCGCTCATTGAGAATCTGCTACGTCGTGATCTCAATCCTTTTGAAGAGATGGAAGGCTACCTTAGATTGCTGGAACAGAATCTTTCCGCACTGCCAGCTTTTACTAGTTATCATAATCAATCTGTTCCCTCTGAAGGTGTAATACGATTACTTTTTGCTATGCGCAATGCACAAACAGGGCGTGGCCCTGCCGTAGATATTACCTTGACTGGTTGCGTCGAAGAGGTCTTCCGCGCTATCGGTACTACCTCCTGGTCATCTTTTGTTACACATAGGCTGTCACTACGTAAACTACCCACAGAACTACAGACTGCCTTACAAGAGGGTTGGCTAGATTACACCAAGGCGGTCGAGATTGGCCGCCTTTCTGCAGAACGTTTGGGCAGTGCTGACCTGGCACGTAAAGCACGCGCTAAATTGCTTACCGCTGTGCGTAATGAAAAACTCCCTGTACGTGAGGTGAAGGCTCGTGTACAAGCATTACTAAATTCTGTTACTACACACGAGGAAGATGATAGTACTGGGATTAAAAAACAGTCTCGCTCGCTCTTCAATCTGATTAATAAAAACTTTAACAATTTGAATGAACACAAGCGGGAAAAATTGACATCGCTACTGGTACAAATTGAGAAGTTGTTTAATGAATAGTATCGGGTTCTGAGAGGAAAAAAGTAAGCACAACGTTGTGCTTACTTTTTCGGATCGTTGAAATATTAGATTAAATCATTATTTTACATATATTTAACTAGGAGCGCCATTCTTCCACAAGAATGCTCTTTGATAATCTCATACTATCGGGTTTTGAAGGGAAGTCAGTCATTGAACTGTCTTGTATAGTTCAATCTAGCTTGCTTAGCAACAGGATCAAATATCGGGTTCTGAAGGGAAGAAACTACTATCCGATCTAATCTATATACTTTGACCTGGGTATATGGGCAATCTTAGGTCGTTTAGATCAGATCGATCTGGGCAGTAGCTCGATCTGATCTGGGTCAGATCAAATAAGATCAGCTTTGATACTGCCGCTAGGCATTCCTGGAAAAATTTTTATGCTTAATTAAATCTTTTTACTACAACATTTACGCAAACCTTTAAACTATTTTTCGAGAGTTTTAGGAAGGATTTATATATCGGGTTCTGAGGGGAAATTTTGAGATCAAATTCCACTATCGGGTTCTGAGGGGAAGTGAGCAAAAAATATCGGGTTCTGAGGGGAAAAAATATCGGGTTCTGAGGGGAAGACTATCGGGTTCTGAGGGGAAGACTATCGGGTTCTGAGGGGAAAAGTATCGGGTTCTGAGGGGAAATTTCGAGCTGTAAGGTATTTATTTACAACACCTTACATACCGCCTACTTTTAAATACATGTATTTAAACATGTATTTAAAGATCAACAAGAAGTGATGATGAGGTTCATCAATAATGGCAAGATCAAAAAAGAGCCAAGAAGATCAGACGATGTTATATGTGCGCGCCAAAGATGAGATGAATCTGGCAGAATTTCCTTTTTGCCAGCTTTCTGATAAAACGCCCAAGACCAAAGTGCTCTCCTTCAGCTATGACTCGGTACAAGACGATGGCTCGATTATACGTAGGGAATGGAGAGTAGAAGGCGGTGCTGAATGTGGACTACCGCGTCCAATCGATGAAGATGTCTATGTTGCGTTAATGCTGCTAACCTCGCGGCAAGGGTTTGAAAATCCCAAGGTCACTTTTACTATCTATGAACTGCTAGAGGTGCTGGGTTGGGATAAAGGGGGCAAATCCTATTCACGTATACGCGCTTCCTTACGTCGCCTACGCAATCTCTCAATCGAAGCGGCCAATGCCTTCAAAGACAATCAGACAAAACGCTACGAGAAGTTTCTTGGTTTCGGTATCATCGATGATTATGAGATCAACACAAGTTTTGCCAATGAGCCTTCACTACCATTTGATGATGCAGAGGTGCCGGCAGGAAAGTCTTATATCAGATGGAACACACGCCTTTTTCGCAGCTTCAAAGATGGCTACATTAAGAATCTTGATCATGAATTCTATCGCTCGCTAAAATCAACAATCTCAAAACGGCTTTATCGCTTTTTGGACAAGAAATTCTATTTTGGCGCGGAGATTACCATCGATGTAATGCAACTGGGCTATGAACATATTGGTCTTAGTCGGCAGTCTACTTATCCTTCTAAAGTTTGGGAAAAACTGAACGGTGGTATTAACGAGTTATTAGAACGTAATTATCTTGCTGCTGCCGAGCGCAATGGCAAAACAGCCCGGTTTTTACGTTCTACTGGACCAATACTATATAGGGTGGAGAAGAAGAAGACACGTGCAACTGCGGCCACGGTAATAACAAGATTAGCGCAACTTTCCCAAGAGTTTCTTATTGCAATTAGTGAACAGGGTGTTACTCGCTCGCAGGCACAGCGATTTTTGCAACGGCGTAGTGAAGAGGAGCTGCAGCGTGCGCTTGACCTGATTGCCTACTTTCGTGAAGTGATTTTGCTACGCGCTAAGGATCGCTTAGAGAATCCTGCTGGATACTTAATGACACTGTTGCGCGATGAAAGCTTTGAGATCCCTAGTATATTTATCTCTACACACCGGCGTAGCCATGCCAATAACTGCCGTGCTGGTATACCCAATTACCCAAGTATGGAGCAGCTTCAGCGTGAGATTCAGTACTATCAACAGTTGGATAAAGTAGGAGAGGCAGAATTTAACAAGCTTCCTGTTGTCGAGCAGGAGAAACGTATCAATTTGCGTATCACAGAGATGATGCTTTCAGAACATCGCACTACTTATCAATCTTGGCCAAAAGATCTATTGCGTGAACATGCCACTTATCAGGTGAAGAAAGAGCTTGCTACTAGAATGGTAGCAAAACTAAAGATTTGAATGTGCGGTTTCGTTTATTGCAGTTTTAGCAGTTTTGAAATTGAGTTGTTGTGCCTTCTCTTCAATTGTCGCGAATAACTGAGCCCGCTGTTGTTCATTAGTAGTTTGTCGATAGAGTGTGAGCAGTTCTTTGAGGGAGATCAATTCTTTATAAAGGCCAGCATTCTCGATTGGTGGCGTCAGATACGAGATCAATTCAGCATAAGAACGCCGCTTGGCAATACTCCCTTCTGAAGGATTGTTGACACTGTAGATGTAGATGTTGGGAAACTCACCAATAAGACGATCAGGCCAACACTTTTCCGACAGACCGGCCTGTTTACCAGGCATAAATTCTAGTGCGCCATGTGTGCCTACATGTACAACCGCATCGGCATGAAAAATATCTGCCAGGTAAGTATATAGTCCCATAAAACCATGATGTGGAGCGCCTCCTTGCGCCATTAGTAGACGCATAGGATCACCTTCATAACCAAAAGTTGGTTGTATGCCAATAAAGATATTGCCAAGTTCTACTCCCAATATCAGTACTTCCCGACCGTGAGCATTTATTTGGCCTGGCGCCGCTCCCCATTCTGCCTCTATCTCGTCAATGTAAGGACAGAGTCTGCGGTATTCATCAATATTCATACGGTAGGCGACATTAGCTACCATACCAAATTCCGTAGAATTGCCATCGAGTAGCAGTGTACGTAGGGCATTAGCATTCTCTGGCAATGAGAGCGTATAGCCTTCTGATTTAAGGCGTTGCAATATCTCCCAGAGACTAGGAAAGACATCTAGATCTGCTGCTGTGCCGATATTGCCTTTATTGGGAGGAAAACAGTAGATAATAAAAGCGAGTCGTAGCTCAGCACGTGTTGTTGTGCGCAGACGATTCCAATGTGCCAATCGACGCGCAATACGCCGACATCGCTCAGGTAACGGCAATGGCGCATTATCACCAGCATGCAATCCGCCAAAGATAAGTGGTTCAGTAGCCCCATCAATCTCAGGTAAAGCAATCTGCATAGCCGTCTGTACTGGGTTAAGACCAAGTTGAGTCTGCTGCCAACTTTCTACCATCTGCATATCTAAGCTGATTGCTGAGCGTAAAGGAAGTCCTAATGAATTTAGATAAGCAACCGCGGCCTCACTATCATTCATTGCTGGTCCGCCTACAAAGCTGAAGCCAGTTAGGGAAAGAAGCTGACTTACACGTGCACGACCATTCTCAATAAAATAGATATCACTGGCTTCACGATTGTCCATTAATGTTGAAAGAATCGGTAATACCGACAAACCTTCTGCCTCAATGGCACGAATCAATCCATCATAGTGTTGATGCGCGCCACTGATGACTTGTGGCCGCATCAACAACAGACCAATAGTAGTATTGGCATCTAACGGTCGCTGACGCGCACGCTTGTACCACTGTTGATAGCTATCTACTGATGCAAAGATCTCTTTGGCATCGGGATGATAGATACCTAAGGCAGGCATTACTGCAGGCGCTTCGGTCTGAATACGCTGCCGATAACCAGGCAAATATTGTTGTATGGCATAGAGCACCATAGAACGTATATTGTCTGGAGTAGGCTGTAGAAAATAGCAGAATATGTAAAGGTAGTTCTTGATGTCGCGTAGCTTTCCCGTACCGGGCACAAAGCGTAACAATGTAGGCAGCCGATTGATGAATTTGAGGTATTGCGTGGTCTTGCTAGCACGACCAGTCTTATTACGCTCTTTAACGTAGTCTGCAATCCAGCTACCAAGTTTACGTACTAAACTCTGACTAGATGAACCTTCACCCTGCTCTTTCGCTGACTTAGGCTTCATCAATTGACTAAAGTCTAGCTTGCCCATATGCGCTTTACGCATCAGATCGGGTAAACAATTGATGGAAATGACGGCATGATGTCGTACACGAAACTCATCTAACAACAGGCCCAATTGTGTACCATTCTCGCCATCTGTGATATGTATAACAAAGACAATATCTGTATCGGCAAGATCTGCACGCACTACCGACCATTGTTCTGCATCGAGTGTAAGGCTGCAATTGTGTGTGGCAATACGCAAGTTAACAGAATATTTTTCATTTATCTCGCGCTCAGCCTGCCGTAATGGCGCAAGCAGACTTGCCCCAACATAAAGCACCGTAACCAACATCAGTCTATCCCTTCAAGCTTGTCTTCCAAACCATGGAAAATTTCATGTAATCGATCGAGTGTCTGCTCGTCTGCTTTCCAGAAGCCACGCCCTACGGCTTCTAGCATACGCACGACAAGATTACGTGTCGAATGTGGATTTAGTGAACGTAATCGCGCCAACATCTCTTCATCGAGCAGATATGTCTGAGCTACCTCATCATAGATCCAGTTTTCAACAGCATCGGCAGTAGCGCTCCAGCCAAAGGTATTAGAGACATGATGTTCTATCTCAGCTACACCTCTAAAGCCATGCTTAAGCATGCCTTCATACCATTTCGGATTTAATGTCTTAGTACGTGTCTCCAATTGCACTGCTTCTGCTAATGAGCGTATCTTTACACCGGGTGTAAGAGTATCGGAAAGATATACTTGTGGACGTATACCAGTGCGTTTCTGTACCGCTTTGGTTACACCACCCAAATACTCGAAATAGTGATCAACATCGGTAATTCCTATCTCAGTAGTGTCAATATTCTGGTAAGTTGCCTCGACACGTGCAAGCGCCCGTTCCATTAATGTACGGGCTTCACGACCTGCCAAACCGCGACCATAAGCAAAACATTTACGTGTAATAAAGAGATCAGCAATGGCTTCGTCTTGCTCCCATTGGCTATCAAGAATCATAAAATTAACATTTGTTCCATAGATACCAGCGGCATTGGAAAAGACTCGTACTACCGCAGTATCAAAGGAGCAATTCTCTTCCCTACACTGCTTTTCAACATGGTGCTTGATAAAATTCATCTCATATGGTTCATCAAGCTGGGCAACTTGGCGTACTGCCTGATCAAGCAATGCCATCGTAGGCGCAAATAGATCACGAAAGATTCCTGATACGGTCATCACTACATCGATACGTGGCCGACCCAGTTGCTCTAATGGAACAACATCTAGTTCAGTAGCACGATTAAGGCTATCACGCCTTGGTGTCACACCAAGCAGCCAGAGCGCCTGTGCCACTGATTCTCCCTGAGTCTTAATGTTGTCCATTCCCCATAGTACCATTGCCAGTGCAGACGGATAGTGGCCTTGTTCACAGCGATGTCGCTCAAGTAATGCTTCAACGACGGGCTTGGCTTTTTGCAATGCTACTGCGGAAGGAATAGCATATGGATTTACTGCGTGAGTATTACGGCCTGTAGGTAGAATGTCTGGATTTTGCACTATGTCTGCGCCAGGTCCTGGTGTTATATACTCGCCACGTAGCGCGCGCATAAGGCTATCCATTTCAGTATCGACTTTAAGTTGTTCGCGCAGTCGTGTCAGTAAAGCAAATATTTTTTCTGACTCTGCTGTTGGTACATTAGCTTGCACTCTCAGCAGACTTGCCGCTTGATCGGGTCCTTGTAGCAGTAACGTCTTGATGGCTGCGTTTACCAATGATTCCACACGCTCGCGTGCTGTTAAACGCTCATTACTGGTGGTACTCTCTTTAAGCAAAGTAGTATAGGTTGGTAAACCAAGTCCTGTTGCAACCAGGTCAGGAAGTGCGCGGGTGCCACATTCTGGCCGATCAAAGGATGCTACCATACGCAATAGATCAGCGAGTTGAGCATTATCACTAACACGACCGAAAATATGTAGACCTGTAGGGATCAGACGCTGTTCTATCTCTAGCACCTGCTCAAAAAGTTCTAGTACTACGCGGTCTCGCTCTTCTGTAGTTGACAAGTCAGATATTCCTCTCTAGCTTGCAATGCGTTTCTGAAATAATGTCAGCCATTGTATCGGACATAGCCGTAGTTGATATACGTGGCAAATAGATATAGCGTCCACCTAACAGTTTAGCCAATGTCTTCCCTGCCCCATCTGATATAAAACGGTTTTCTGTGTCTACCACTACTAGATCAACAGTCTCCTGATGAAGCGCGGCTGCTATTGGGACAAGTTCCTTTTCAATAGCATAACGGCGTGCAGCACGGTCGGCAATCTCGGCTGTATGCAAGCCAACATTTACACGGCCGTCAGTAAACAGTAGCAGCATAATCTGCCTTGTACCAGCGCGACGAGCACGACGGGCTAGATCTAGCCCAGCTAACAGACCGGTAACCAATGGTGTACCTCCACCCACTGGTAATGCATCTAAAGCTCGCTTAGCCCGCTCCACGCTCTGGCTAGGTGGCAATATCACATCTGCATGTGTACCGCGAAAACTTATCAGTGCGACTTTGTCACGATGTATATAGGCTTGTTGCAAGAGTCTGGTAAGTGCGCCTTTGGCCTGATTGATACGATGTAGGGCCATACTACCGCTGGCATCAACAACAAAGATAAAAAGCGCGCCCGCTTTCTGCTGGAAGCGTTTCAGATGTAGATCTACTGGTTTAATAATAACGGTGCGCCGGTCTTTGGCATTAATATTTTGTCGTCGTGTCTGTTGATGTAATGCCGCAGCTCGTAAGGTTGCGTCCAAGGCAATCTTTCCTTCAGATGGCTTACCCGCTACAGATTTAACATAACGGCCTCGTATACGATTGATAGTTTCACCACGGCTGCCTGTAGCGCTACGGCGTACAGATCGACCAGGCAGGGTCAACAGTCCTTCTGGTAGAGGGCTATCAAGAGCTTTAATGATCAATTCCTCTGCAGAGAGTCGTTCATATTGATCCAAGGGCAGCTCGTCTGTGCTTTCATTATCTTTGTCAGATTGCTGTGGCGACTCTTTTTCTGGCTTTCTATTCTGTTGTGTTGATGGCAGTGTAGTGGCTCTGGGGATCAATACAAAGTGTAACGCTGCTTCTAGATCCTCGTCTGTAATAACCTGACGCCCTGCTAGTGCCGCACTAGCGCGCGCAACTCGCATAGCAAAGATGTCAGCACGATTTCCTTCCACTCCTAATGCAATGGCGGCTTGGCTAAGTTTGTATAGATCATTGCGGGACAGAACTATCTGCGATAGTAGTGTGCGTGCTTGTGCAATCACTCCTTGCCAAAGGCTAAGTTCTAATCTCTCCTCATCAATGAAAGCGGTTGGCGAAATATCCTTTGCTAATACACGGGCAGCGATCTCGGCACGTATATCTGGTGAAGCCGACGCGACAGGAGAGATAAATAAGCCAATACGATCAAGTAGAGAAGCAGCTAGCTTTCCCTCTGCAGGGTCATATGTGCCAATAAGAAGAAATTCTGCTGAATGGATCTCGCTTAATCCTTCACGCTCCAGATGTACTGTGCCGGTGCTAAGCGCAGCAGTAATCTGATTAGCAACAGTCCTATCAAGCAGATTAATTTGGTCTATGTAAAGAGTTCCACCATTTGCGCGAGCAAGTAATCCACGCGACACCTGACGCGTTCCAGAGGCAAGAGTGCATTCTAGGTCCAGACCACCTAGCAAGCGGTCTAAGGTGACATTTAGAGGAAGTTCGACATAAGGTACAGGCAGCAGTTTACGATATCTACGCACCAACACACTCTTGCCTAGGCCTACCCCTGCTTCAATCAGTAGACCCTGCAGCTTTGGATCAACAGCAAGTAGTAGCATCGCCTGTAATAGTGTATGTGTGTTTGTCATTGCGCGACCAGCAAAGTTGGTTGTGGCGGTATAGGAAAGATTTTGCTAAGCGCCTGCTCAATACGCAAGCCGGAATCGATCGATTCAAGGGGATCTTTGCGTAAGCGGTGGCGTAATGACATCAGGGCAACCTGATGAATATCGGAGCTAGCAATCTCACCACGTCCTTCAAAAGCAGCCCGCGCACGTGCAGCACGGGCAATAGTGAGTTCACCGCGATGGCCTTCAATCTTGAGTGCTAGGCAGAGTTCAGCAACTCTACGCAATAATGGGCGAGGCAGCGAGACTTTTTCAATTAGCCGCCTTGCTCGCACAATACGCTGCCGCAAGCGTGCCTGTTGTGATTCGAATGCTGCACAGAAGTTGATTGGATCACGTTCAAACTCTTCTCTTAGCTCAACAATACGCACACGTAGGTCTAAATCATTGATAGTGGTAATTTGGGCATGAAAACCGAAGCGATCTAACAGTTGTGGGCGTAGATCTCCTTCTTCAGGGTTACCTGAACCTACTAGTACAAAACGCGCTGGATGACTAATACTGATACCTTCACGCTCAACTACATTGCGCCCGCTGGCAGCGGTATCTAGCAGCAGATCGACAAGATGATCTTCAAGTAGATTGACTTCATCTATGTAGAGAAAGCCACGATTAGCGCGAGCTAGCAGCCCTGGCTGAAAGGCTTTTATGCCATAGGTAAGGGCTTGCTCGATATCAAGCGTGCCGCAGACACGATCTTCCGTCGCACCCAAGGGTAGATCAACCACTGGTACAGGACCACGTATACGCGTTAGTTTGCTCTTCTCTGCTCTTGCTTGGCAATCATCACAAAACCAGTGTGGATCAACTGGGTCACAGCTATATAGACAATCTTTTACTTTGGAAATAGGTGGTAGTAGTGCGGCCAGCGCACGCACAGCAGTCGATTTGCCTGTACCACGGTGGCCCATAATCATCACACCACCAATGGCTGGATCAATAACATTAAGGATGAGCGAAAGCTTCATCTCATCCTGACCAACAATAGCTGTGAAAGGATAGTTCTGATTAGACGAAACACTCATGCTTTTACCCCAAACTGCTAACTTTAGCCAAACCTGCCAGGCATCGTCAATTGTCGCTGGGACTTGCGCTCCCAGATGGTAATTAGCAGGACAATTATTGTAGGCTAGGGACTATGAATATTACGGCTTATGCAGTAATTATCTATGGCATATTGGTTATTTTGGGTGGCTTGATCGGTTACCTGCAGGCTAGCAGTAAAGCCTCATTAATTGCTGGTGGCGTCTCTGGTGCAGTGCTAATCTTGAGCGGCTGGCTGATGTTGGATTATTTGCCTACCGGCACTTATCTAGCGCTCTTAGTTGCTGTTGCACTTGCCATTCTGTTTGGCAAACGCTTTGCGGCAAAGCAGGCGTTTATGCCTGCAGGCTTAATGCTACTACTGAGTGTGTTAATGACAGCAGTATTACTACTACGCCTGTTTTGGCCTTAACGAGCTGATTCGGCACTGGTAGCGGTACTGCGCGATTCGCTACGTAGCAACTGCAGACTGATCAGTAGTACTAATCCCATAACTGCAGCAGCAATAAGATATGGTGAAGCAGGCGAGATACGATGGAAGGCGATGCCACCAAAAAGTGGTCCAAGAAATCGTGATAGACTTGCTAGCGACTGTGCTGCACCCAGCTTTTCGCCCTGCTCTGTAGCGCTGCTACGTTGTGAGATAAGGCTCATCAGGCAAGGACTACATAGTCCGTTGCCAAGCGCAAGTACACCCATTGTTAGATAAGCCCACCAGAGTGTCTGTTGCTGGGGGATTAAAAAGAGGCTTATTGCCATAATCGCATTGCCTAACACGATCATCTTGGTTTCCCCCAGGGTTTTTGCTAGAGGGCGGATTAGACCTCCTTGCACAAGTGTCATCACAATACCTAAATAGAAGAAGATCCAGTAAATATCAGTCCCGGAAATATGAAAGAGATGCTTAGCAAGCAAGGAAAAAGTCGCTTCCATACTGGCAAAGGCAAGGATCATTACTGCATAGACAATGAATAGCGTACCAAGTACAGGACTGAGCAACTGATCTGTTAGGTAACGTAATGAGAAGGTACGAAAGCCTATACGATGCTCCGCCCTACGTATCGTGAGCGATTCTGGCAGCAGGATAATAGCAGCAATCGCATTGGCAATGGCAATTGCGCCAGCGACAAAGTAGGGCAGGGAAGGATTGCCAAAATTGAGTAGTAACGCACCCAGCGCTGGTCCTAATGCAAAACCTAACCCATAGGCTGAACCGATCACCGCGCCCAGTCGCTTAGTGCGATTATGTGGTTCAGTAATATCGGCTATGTAAGCCTGTGCCACTGATACACTACTGCCGGAGATTCCATCCAGTGTACGCGATAGCAAAAAGAACCAGAAACTGGCGGCAAAACCAAGCATTAGATAAGAGATCCCTGTGCCAAAGAGCGAAAGGATCAGTACTGGCCGTCGTCCAATACGATCAGACCAACGCCCTAGCACGGGCGCAAAGATAAATTGCATTAGTGAATAGGCGCCTAGAAAGATCCCTATCTGAGTGCCCGTCATCTGGTTACTCTCAGCATAGTAAGAGATAATAGGAAAGACGATGCCAAATCCGATCAGGTCGATAAAGACGGTTAAAAAGATAATTATCAGCGGCCAGCGCTGCTCTGCTGCTTCGCGCACGCTCGCACTCCCTAGATAGTTGTCTGTGGTAAAACGTTTATCCTAGTAGAAGCCTATCCTGCTGTCAAAACATCTACCTCTCTAGCCTGACAATTAATTTTCTAGAAAAGAGTTTAGTATTTTTTTCACCTAATGGTGTTATAATACAAATCTAAGTAGTTTCCGTTATTATTTCGTAAGAATAACTTATTTCGTACTAATACTTAACTTAGGTAAATAAAATACTGCCAGGGTTTAAGGAACAGAAACCTCTTTCTAGTGAATGACTACAACTGCCCGCTAGGAACTGCAAATCTTCAGTATCAAATTTGGTTAACAGTAATTTGCAGACAGGGCATTGCTATCCGCTAACTTTTATAGGAGGAAATGAAAATGGATGAGAAAGAGAATGTAAACCAACAGCAAGAAGATGTCAAAAATCTAGCGAAGCGAGAGCTAGAAGAAGAGTCCAAGTCTACCTTAGTAGCGAGTAGGCGTGAGTTTGTTAGTAAAGTTGGTGGGGCTACGTTGGGTACACTTACTGCAGGAGTAGTAGGAATACCATTATCAATAGAAAAAGCGTCCGCACAGAATGCGCAAATAGGAGAGATAGGACAGATCGGTGAAATTCAAGAACAGAATAAGACCTTAATGCAGTATCACTTTGATGAGAGTTGGAATAAGTCAAATCTTGGTGCGGTTGATGCCGTATTTGACCTTGATTTTGTTGCCCATCAGCCCGCAGGGCGAAAACCTATTCTTGGCCCTGAAGGAGTTAAAGGGCTTATCAAATATTTTCGCGGCGCCTTCCCAGATTTGCAGTATGTAGTTGAAAAACGTATTGCCGAAGGGGATATGGTAGCAACGATGTGGAGGATGCACGGTACTCATAAGGGCGATTTTTATGGTATTGCACCCACTAATAAGGTGGTAGTGCTTACCGGCATCAGTATTAATCGATTTGCTGATGGAAAGACACTAGAGGCTTGGGATCAAGTCGATATTATGGGATTGTTGCAACAGTTAGGTGTTATCAAGGAGCCACCGGTAAGATAGCTGGCTAAGTTGGATTCAAGCTGACGATGGTCAGCAATCACTTACAGAACACAAAGGTGCGCTGCCATTGGCAAGTCTTGGCGGCGCACAAATGAAAAATCCACATCAATACAATGCCATAGAGACCGCAACCAGTGTCGAAAGAGCGGTCAGGCTTTAATGTCTTCTCGATAATTCTTGTAGTCAGTTGGGATTATTAAGAAGCTAGTAAAGAAAAAATCTTAACGACTATTATTCGAAAGGGGGAAAACTAATGCGCAGCAAAATTTTTATTTTTGTGCTAGCAATTGGGATTTCCATTTTCACTAGTCTCTCCTCTAGCTATGCACAATCGGGCGCAACGAGTGCAAGATTGACAGGAACAGTTACGGACGGTCAGGGCGCTGTTATTGGCGGTGCCATAATAACAGTTAAAGATATCAGTACCAATGTAACACGTGAGGCTCTGACAAATGAGGCAGGGAACTACTCAGTTATTGATTTACTGCCGGGCAGTTATGAAGTAATAATCAATGCCGAAGGGTTCAAAAAAGTCTCTACACGTGCCGATCTTGAGTTAGGCACAACTACCCGTGTCAATGTCTTGCTTGAGACAGGGGTCTCGACAGAGATTGTAGAAGTTATCGCCAGCCCTGTTGTCGATCCAAACAAGACACAGAGTAGTACCAATATCGATACTATACGTATTGATAATCTACCCATTAATCGGCGCAATTTTCTCGATTTTTCCCTTACGGCAGCGCGTGTTACGATTGATCGTCTACCCAATAACGGTACCACCGCTACCTCAGGTCTATCCGTCAATGGTCAGTCTGCACGCTTCAATAATATCACTATTGATGGATTTAATAACAACTCCACAGCTACTGGAGGAGTACGTACTACCTTCAGTCAAGATGCTGTACAGGAGTTTCAGATCGTCTCAGATAACTATTCAGCAGAGTTTGGCCGTGCTATTGGTGGCATTATCAATATTGTCACTAAAGGAGGCGGCAATATCTTCCATGGCGATCTATTTGGCTTCGTGCGTAATGATGAGACTAGCGCACGCGATGCTTTTGTGCCGTTTGAACCAGATTTTAAACAATATCAAGCAGGTGCAACCTTAAGTGGCCCAATCAAGCAGGACAAAGCCTTCTTCTTTACCTCTTTTGAACGGCTCTCGGTTAAGCAGAATACCATTGTTACAATTAGCGATATGCTGGTGGCTTCGGCGCGTCGCTTAGGATATGACGTAAACAATGGCGCACGCCCCTTTGCGGTTGGTACCAGTACGGTACTGGCACGTATAGAGGCGCAACTTAATCCCAGTAACCGGCTAGCCTTACGCTACAATGGCGGCTTCACTTATGATGGCGCATTTGAAACCTTTGGAGATTTCAATGGCGGCCTTGTTAGCGAAACCACCGGCGGTATTCTGCGACTACAGGATAATGCTTTTGCGGTTAGCAATATTTATGTCAATACTGCGCTCAAGCTGGTTAATGAGACTCGCTTTATCTACAGTCGTCGTCAGCAGAGTGCTGGGCCGACCTCAAATCTGCCACTTATTGCGGTTACTGCGCCGGAAGGCCGAGTTAGTTTTGGACGCAATCAGGTGCTGCCTCAATTGGCCTTTGATCGCGACTATCAGATCGTGAACAATGTTTCAATATCGCGTGATCGACAACAGATTAAGTTTGGCGTCGATTTCAATTATCTTAACTTCAAGGGTACACGGCTCGATTTTACTAAAGGCGGGTTAGGCTTCTTTGTGCCTTTAGATTTCGCACAACTATCCGGTATACCAGGGCTACCCGCTTTTACTGGACCAGAAGCATTTGATCCAGCACTACGTTCGGAGGCTCAACGCAACTTCCTCAGGTTATTTTCTGGCATATTGCCATCAATGGTGCCAGGGTTCCCAGCGGGATTACCGCTTGCTGATCTACCTATCAGTGCTTTTTATCTACAAGCCTTTGGAGATGGCGGTGCTGGCGATAATTCAAACACGAAATTCTTCTCGCTCTTTGTCCAAGATGATATCAGGCTACGCGAGAACCTGCTGGTGAAGTTGGGATTACGCTATGATCTCAACCGTCTACGCTTTATGCCTAAGAACGACGGCAATATAAGCCCGCGTATAGCACTTTCTTACACTCCTGGGCGATTGCCTAACTTCAATGTGCGCGCTAGCTATGGAATCTTCTTTGGTGTGCCTCCAACAGCTCTGGATATCTTCTTTAGAAATTATCAGCAGGGCTTTACTACGGTTGAGTTTCCATTCCCTTTCTCGATCTTGCCGTTTACTCAGCCGGGTTTCAAATTTCCTGAGTCGAATCAGGTATCGCCAGGGACAATGCCACAGTTGACGGAAATCTTCCAGTATGCGCCCAAGGTGCGTAATAGCTATGCACAACAAGCAAACCTTGGCTTTGCCTATTTTCTCGATAACAATACGGAAGTTTCAGTAAGTTACAACTATGTGCGTGGTATTAAATTACCTGCTCCGCGTAATATCAATCCAGTGATTCGACCTGTTCCCAATAATCCTTTATTAAGCGCATTATTTGGGCGCAGCGATCCAACACGAGGCACCATTTTTCAATTCCAGACCGCTGCAGATAGTTACTACCATGCCGTAACATTCCAGATTAATCGCCGTCTTAGCAATCGGTTTGGTTTACTGGCGCACTATACCTTGTCCAAGTCGATTGATAATGCGGTTGATGCTATTCGTAGTGATCTAGAGAGACCGCAAGATCCATTACGACCTGATCTAGAGCGTAGTCTCTCGTTACAGGATGTCCGTCACCGTTTTGTTGCTTCTGGCATATGGGAGCTTAGCTATACAAAGAATCCGGTACTACGTGATTTTCAGGTCTCCTCAATTATGACAATAGAGTCAGGGCGACCTTACAATCTTATTACTGGTGTCGATCTTGATGGCAATGGTGATGCTCCCCCAGGTGACCGTCCATTGAGAATTGGACGTAATGCTGGTCAAACACCTGGATTTGCCACCGTCGATCTACGTGTAACTCGTGCTGTGCCAATTAACGAGCGGGTACGTGTGCAAGGTTTCTTTGAGGTCTTCAATCTTTTCAACCGGGTCAATATCAGCAATATTGTTGATACCTTCCCACCAGATGTGCAGGGACGCTTTAACCTGCCGCCTCAGAAGGATGGGCGGTTTATTGTGCCGAAGGAGAATTTCCGTAAGTCCTTCGCATCAAGACAATGCCAGATCGGCTTGCGGGTCACTTTCTAACACCATCTCTGTTCTTTATAGTTTCCGTGCCCCTGTTACTAGGGGTACGGAAATTCATTCGAGGCGCGTATATGGCCATAGACTTTCAAAGGGGGCGGTGCAGCGGCTTTGGCCGCTGGTTTTATGGCATTGTATATAGAAAGAGATTGTAGTCCTGCTTTACCGCCTCAATGGAAACCAGAAAAATATCGAATGGCTTAAACCATGCAGTTATTAGGGCCATACCGGGACAGAGCTTTATCATGATAGCGAAATATCACGATTTTAGCGGTAATACTAAATTTCCATTTACCACCTTGGCTGAGTTAGCGCGTGAGCGAGCACTCAGACAACCAGAGCAACAGGCCTATACTTTTCTCATTGATGGGGAATTTGAGAAGCGGCAATTAACTTATCAAGAACTAGATCGCCAAGCTAGGGCAGTAGCGGCACTACTTCAAGAAGCGGCCCGGCAAGGTGATCGTGTACTGCTACTCTATCCTGCTGGCCTAGAAGTTCTCTCAGCTTTCTTCGGCTGTCTGTATGCAGGGATGATTGCTGTTACGGCGCCATTGCCTGAGCCTAATCGGCTTAATCGCACACTACCGCGCTTACAGTCAATCATTAAAGATGCACAACCAACCGTAGCGCTAACCGTCTCGCCAGTGCTAGCTATGATTAATGAGATCTGTGCATCGATAGAAGGTTTACAATCGCTACGTTGGTTTGCCAGTGAAGATATCGCCATAGAGAGAGCTGCGCAGTGGTACGAGGTTACCGTCAAAAGTGAAGACCTAGCATTACTGCAGTACACTTCTGGATCCACCGCCAGACCCAAAGGGGTAATGGTAAGTCATGCTAACTTGCTACACAACTCTAGTTGTATCAAGCAGGCTATGCAGTATTGTGCTGATAGTATCTTGGTAATGTGGGTGCCTCATATTCACGATCATGGATTGGTAGAAGGAATCGTACAGCCATTATATACAGGATTTCATACCGTGCTGATGCCAAGCCGAGCCTTTATTGAGCGGCCAGTAAGATGGTTGCAAGCAATCTCTCATTACCATGCTACACATAGTGGCGGTCCTAACTTTGCCTATGAGCTTTGTGTACGCAAAGTTAAACCTGAACAGAGAGCTACACTCGATTTAAGTAGTTGGAAGATTGCCCTTAATGCCGCCGAACCGATAAGAGCAGAGACATTAGAGAGATTTACCGCCACATTTGCACAGGTTGGTTTTCATGCCAATAGCTTCTTTCCTGCCTATGGACTGGCCGAAGCAACCCTGATAGTTACTAATCGACAGATGATTCTCTACAATAAATTTCACTCAGCGGCGCTGGAAAGACATAAAGTTGTAGTAGCTGATACCAACCAATCAGATGCTCGTACCCTGGTAGCATGTGGGCGGGCTATTACCGATACCAAGATAGCTATTGTTGATCCTGAATCTTTGAAAAGATGTGCGGTCGATGAGGTTGGTGAGATCTGGTTGGCGAGTCCTAGCGTTACACAAGGTTATTGGCAACGTTCGCAAGAGACCAAAGAGACATTTCACGCCTATCTTGCCGATACTGGTGAAGGCCCATTTCTGCGTACTGGGGATCTAGGTTTTCTCTATCAAGGAGAGCTTTATGTAACTGGTCGTATCAAGGATCTGATTATTATTCATGGTCTTAATCATTATCCACAAGATATTGAAAAGACTGTTGAGCAGACTCATCCAGCATTGCGCTTAGGATGTTGTGCCGCTTTCTCAGTAGACATCAATGCAGAAGAGCGTTTGGTGGTGGTTGCAGAACTGGATCTAAACTATCAACGTGCTCACCCTGAACTGGATCTTAAAATTGTGCAAGCTGATATACGCCAGGCTTTGGTTGAACAACACGATCTACAGATTTATGCAATGGTCTTTCTTAAGCAGGGCAGTCTGCCAAAGACCTCCAGCGGCAAGATTCAACGTCATGCTTGTCGTAGTGGATTTCTTAGCAAAACACTGGAGCTAGCTAGCATAAGGTAGGATATGGTTTATCGAACTAAAGCAGAGATTCAAAGTTGGCTGATCACACATCTGTCTGAGCTAACGGGAATAGAACCACCTGAGATAGATCTGTATGCACCCTTCTCTAGGTTAGGTGTAGACTCGATAGACTCCGTAACCCTGGCTGCCGATCTAGGAGACTGGTTAGAATATAAACTCTCTTCGACAATCTTTTGGGACTACGCAACGATTGCTGCATTGGTTGAGCACTTAGCAGAAAAGAGTGCGATCTCTCAAGCTGCTGATAATGAGATAGCACAAACTGGTAGCGCAACCAACGACACAGATACGGCAATAGTAACAACAAGTATTAGTGATAAAGATAGACAGGACACAGTAGAACCAATTGCCATTGTTGGTATGAGCTGCCGCTTTCCTGGTGCAGAGAGTGTTGAACAGTTCTGGCAACTGTTACGCAATGGTATTGATGCTATTCAGGAAGTACCCTCTTGGCGCTGGGATATTGATACTTTCTACGATCCTGATCCACTTGCGCCCGGCAAAATGAATACACGCTGGGGTGGTTTTGTTGAGCGCTTGGATCAGTTCGATCCATATTTCTTTGGTATCTCGCCACGTGAAGCCGCACATATGGATCCACAACAGCGACTTATGCTCAAGATCGCCTGGGAGGCTTTAGAGAATGCTGGACTGGTACCAGAAGAGTTGGCCGGATCGCAGACAGGTGTCTTTATAGGTATCTTCAGTTTCGATTATGCTCATATGCTGGCCAATAGAATTAATCAGATTGATGCTTATGTTGCGCCAGGCAGCGTATTTTGTATTACTGCTAATCGTCTCTCCTTCTTTTTCGATTTTCATGGACCCAGCCTGGCACTTGATACAGCCTGCTCTTCATCGCTGGTAGCAATACATCTTGCCTGTCAGAGCTTGCGTAGCGGTGAATCAACACTGGCACTGGCGGGCGGAGTGAATCTACTTGTCTATCCTTCTGGCACTGTAAGCATGACTAAAATGGGAGTGATGTCTCCAGATGGGCATTGCAAACCTTTTGATGCTAGTGCTAATGGTTATGTACGTAGTGAAGGCGCCGGTATCGTAGTACTGAAACCATTAGCTAAAGCGCTGGTCGATGGTGATCCAATTCAGGCAATAATACGTGGCAGTGCGGTTAATCAAGATGGTCGTAGCAATGGATTAACTGCTCCCAATCAACTAGCTCAAGAAGCTATGTTGCGTGAAGCCTATCGTTGTGCCGGTATTTCTCCCAGTCAGGTCCAATATATTGAAGCGCACGGAACTGGTACTGTGGTAGGCGACCCAATCGAAGTTAAAGCGCTTGCCAATGTGTTAGCAACCGATCGACCAGCCGACAGTTTATGTACTATTGGCTCACTTAAGACAAATATAGGTCACTTGGAGACTGCTGCCGGTGTTGCAGGCGTGATCAAAACAGCGTTAATGTTTAAGCATAAAGAGATTCCGCCGAGTCTACATTTCCATCAGGCTAATCCACATATTCCCTTTGCCGAGATCCCTTTACGTGTACCACAACAACTGACTTCCTGGTCAACCAATGGCCAATCTGCTATTGCCGGTGTCAGTGCCTTTGGGTTTGGCGGTACTAACGCACATATTGTGCTGGAAGAGCCGCCTCCTAGACCAGAGATTAGTGTCTCACCTAGACCGCTACAACTATTGCCTATTTCCGCACGTAGTGATGAGGCGTTAAAGGATTTTGCTAATTCTTATAAGCAGTTTCTAACTTCGTCAGTAGATACACGTTCACTTTATAACATCTGTTATACCGCTAGTGTGCGTCGCTCTCATCACGAGCATAGACTAGCAATTGTTGCCCATTCTCAAGAAGAGTTTCAGGAACGTCTGGAAGCATTTCTTGCTGGTGAGAATCGCATAGGGATGTCGACCAGTTTTTGTAAGCGAGATCGCTCTGTAAGACTTGCCTTTGTCTTTTCCGGTCAAGGACCACAATGGTGGGCAATGGGACGAGAACTGCTTACTCGTGAACCAGTATTTCGTGCTGTAATAGAGCGTTGTGACAAACTGCTAAGTGAATATGCCAGTTGGTCTCTACTAAAAGAGTTGACAGTTGAAGAAGAGCAATCACGTATAAACGAAACCGAGATTACACAACCGGCGATCTTTGCATTGCAAGTAGCACTAGCGGCGCTATGGCGCTCTTGGGGAGTTATCCCTGATGCTGTAGTTGGACATAGTATGGGTGAAGTGGCTGCCGCACATGTGGCGGGAGTGCTGAATCTACCAGATGCTTTACGTATTATCTATCATCGTGGACGCTTGATGCAAAGGACCACCGGACAGGGTAAAACTGCTGCTGTAGAGTTACCGCTTGAAGAAGCCCAGCGTGCATTGGCAGGATATGAGGCGACTCTTTCTGTAGCCGCTTGCAATAGTCCTACATCAACAACACTCTCAGGCGAACCAGCCGCACTTGAGACAGTAATCAATACAATTAGTGAGCAAGGTGTTTTTGCTCGTCTACTGCGCGTTAATTATGCTTTCCATAGTCCACAAATGGAGCCATTGCGCCGTGAATTGATCGATGCATTGCAGGATATAACACCCGCGCCTGCGACTACCCCTATTTACTCGACAGTTATCGGAGAACTTGCCGATGGCAGGACATTCAATGCTCAGTACTGGAGCCGTAACTTAAGAGAGCCGGTACTCTTTACCCGAGCAATGGATGAGTTAGTAATGGATGGTTATGATACTTTTCTTGAGATCAGCCCATATCCAGTATTGGCCAGCTCGATCTCTCAATGCCTACGCCACCGTAATCGCGAGGGAGTTGTACTCGCTTCATTACGGCGTGGTGAAGAAGAGCAGGCAGTAATGTTAGGTACATTAGGCGCGCTCTATGTACAAGGCTATCCGATAGACTGGCGTAATCTTTATATAGAAGGAGGAGAAGTTGTTCAGTTGCCTTCCTACCCTTGGCAAGAAGAGCGCTGTTGGTTCAAGAATGCAGAAAATATCTTTGGCCCCATGCTTGAACTAAGCCGGCCACAAGGCAATAGGATAAAACGACATCCTTTACTAACAAGATATCTCACCGCTGCTGACTCTGCTTATTGCCATTATTGGGAGACAGAGATCGATCGACAATCTTTCCACCTAGGAGATCACCAGATTCAAGGAACAGTAGTGTTGCCCGGTATGACCTATCTGGAAATGGCATTAGCTGCCGCTGCTGAGGTCTATGGCGGGGACACATTTATGCTTAAAGATGTGGAGTTTCGCAAGGCACTCTTCTTGTCTGAACCAGCCCCTCGTACATTGCAAATAAGCCTTAATACCGGTAAGACTGGGGAAGCCGCATTCTCTATTCACAGTTGTGCTAGAGAAGCAGAAACAGAACAACCGGCCTGGGTATTGCACGCATTGGGCAAATTCCAGACTTTCACGGAGAGTGGTCAAGGTATTGTGCTAACAGATCTCTTTAATGAGCTACGCAACCGTGGTTGTGAGGAGATTTCTGGTGAGAATTTTTATCATACTTTTCAACAGTATGGTTTTACTTATGGTCCATCTTTTCAAGGTATTGAGCGTATCTTACGAGGCACTAAGGAGGCTTGGGGTGAATTATCTGTACCCGCGCCATTGATTGCCGAATCTAAACGGTTCTTGCTACATCCAGCAGTGTTAGATGCCTGTATACAGGTATTGGCATCTGTTTCTCTGGAGAGTACCAATAATGGTGAGAACCTGCTAGTACCAGTGCGTGTAGAGCAGGTTAAATTCTATCGTCGTGCTACTACACAATTGTATAGTTATGCACGTTTACGGCCAAATCTTGATAAAGATGCCTACCCTTGTGGAGATGTATCTGTACTTAATGTAGACGGACAATTGGTGGTAGAGTTATTAGGCATTCAGGTACAGCCATTGGAGAGCGCCTTACCACGTCAAGAGACTGTTGATGATTGGCTATATGAGTTACAATGGCAACCTCGCCAGCACGATGCACAAACAGAGAATACGGCATTGCTAGCACGAGGCAGTTGGCTGATCTTTGTTGATACTAATGGTATTGGCAAACAGTTGGCAGATTTGTTGATAGAACAGGGAGAGAGATGTGTGCTGGTTTTGCCTGGTGATACTTACCAACAGCTTGCCCAGGATCGCTTTATTATTCCGCCAGATGCGCCAACAGAACTAAAGCAATTATTGGAAGTCGCTTTCCCTGTACAATCGCCTGCCTGTATAGGTGTTGTACATCTATGGAGTCTAGATATTCCTATCACTGATGAGATTACATTAACTCCATTGGCTATGGCTGAGAGTTTGAACTCTATCAGTGTGCTGCGATTGGTTCAGCAACTGGTTAATGCTGGTTGGACTAAGACACCTCACTTATGGTTGGTAACAAGAGGCGCACAGCCAGTAGCAGATAGAGATATTGCGCTTGCTCAATCACCACTTTGGGGATTAGGTAGAGTAATTGCTGCAGAGCATCCAGAATTACAATGTGTCAGGATAGATCTAGATCCTATTAATGTAGAAGGTGCACATGAGATATTTCAGGAGATCTGTTCTACACAACGTGAAGATCAGGTTGCCTGGCGTGACTCTACTCGTTATGTGCTTAAACTGGCTCGTTATGCAGCGAGTAGAGCAGCTTTGCCAGCATCGTTAATGAAGAACAGCAAACTGCTTGTGGGCGAGAGTCAATCACTTCAGCTAGAAGCTGCACCCAATGGTGTTTTAGCAGAACTTGGGCTACGGGTGATAACACGTAGGCCATTGAATGACAATGAAGCTGAGATCGAAGTTCAAGCCATTGGTCTAAACTTCAAAGATTTAACTAAAGCAATGAGGATATCTCCTGACACACTAGCAGAGGCTAATCAGATCGGCTATGAATGTGCAGGAAAGATTGTTCGTCTAGGCGCTCAAGTAACAGGGCTAACGATAGGGGATGAAGTTATTGCTATTGCTTTGGCCTCGCCTGGTTGTCCTTTTGCCATTGCCGATGCCCGGTTAGTTGTTACTAAACCAGCCGAACTGAGTTTTGCTGCTGCCGCAACCTTACCAGTTGCTTTTACAACTGCCTATTATGCTTTGTATCGTATGGGCAGAATCAGCAGAAGCGAACGTATATTGATACACTGCGCTGCCGGCGGGGTTGGATTAGCTGCTGTACAGTTGGCTCAGCGGGCTGGAGCAGAGATATTTGCTACTGCTAGCAGCGAAGAGAAGAGAGCCTTATTGGCCTCAATGGGAGTTAAGCATCTATATGATTCTCGTAGCGGTGATTTTGTTGAACAAGTACGAACAGATACTGGCGGTGAGGGTGTAGATCTAGTATTAAATTCTTTAGCCGAATATATTCCAGAGAGTCTATCACTGTTAGCGCCCGGTGGCCGCTTCTTAGAACTGGGTCGCTCCATTGCTGAATCGGATAGCCATTTGGAGTTGACCGCTTTTAAGGGGAATCGGGCATTTTTTGCCATTGATCTTGATCTCTTCTTTTACCAACGTCCGCAACTGATCCACTCAATTTGGCTTGAGGTGATGGAATACTTTCGAGATGGTAGTTTGAAACCATTACCATTTGAGCTATTCCCATTACAAGATGCGGCAATGGCTTTGTATCATTTAGCAGAACGCAAGAATATTGGTAAAGTGCTGCTCTCACCTGCTGATGTAGTCTATGCATCGGTACGTGAATCCTTACCGGCGGCTATAACTATCAGAGGCGATGCCACCTATCTAATAACTGGTGGTTTGGGTGGTCTGGGTCTAGTTGTTGCTGAGTGGTTAGTCGAACAAGGTGCACGCCATCTTGTCCTGGTAGCGCGGCGCACAGTGGAGAGCAATAACAGAGTATTAGATAGTCTTAAAGCTGCGGGCGCCAAGGTTATCGTAGCTCAAGCAGATGTTGCAGAAAACGAACAGATGGCACAACTGCTGAAGGAAATTGAAAGTTCTCTGCCGCCTTTACGAGGTATTGTTCATACAGCCGGCATTCTTGATGATGGCATGCTGTTACAACAAGATCCATCTCGCTTTCGCAAAGTCAGTCGGCCCAAGATCGATGGTGCCTGGAACCTACATTCACTGACTTTAGATAAACAACTCGATCTCTTCTTACTATTCTCATCATTGGCAGCTATCTTTGGTTCGCCTGGTCAGAGCAACTATGCTGCTGCCAATGCATTTTTGGATGCGCTGGCCTATTACCGACGTAGTCAGGGTCTACCTATAATCAGTATTAATTGGGGTCCCTGGTCGGAGGTAGGCATGGCGGCGCGACCACATACAGATGGCCGCCTATTCCGAGGAATAGGTTTTATCTCTCCTCAACAGGGTGTAGAACTATTAACGCGATTCTTGCGCCAGCCAGTGGTTCAGATTGGTGTAATACCAATTGATTGGCCGCAATGGTGCCAGGCCAATCCACTTGTTAGTAAGTCTCCGTTATTTGTTGACCTGCTTGCTGGACAAGCCGATCAGCAGACTGCTGAGAGTGGTGAGGAAGGTTCAGGAGATCTTCTTGATCGATTAATGGATTTGCCATTGGAAGAGCGTCTACAATGGTTAGAGAACCGTTTACAGGAAATAGTGGCCAAAGTATTAGCGCTTCCCGCCGCTAAGTTGGATATCAGACAGCCTCTCAATAAATATGGACTCGACTCGTTAATTGCCATTGAACTGAAGACGAGAATTGAACTGGCAATAGGAGTAACTGTGCCGATCGTCAGTCTGTTGCAAGGTGTCAGCCTTACTCAATTGGCAGGAGATATTCTTACTCAATTGGTTGCTATTGCAGAACAGCGTGATGCTGCGATATTGCTGACAAAGATCGATCAGCTTTCTGGCAATGAAGTCGATTCATTATTGGGTGAGTTACTGGCTGAAGATGGCGCCGCGGATTGAACGAATTTTTATAACCAATAGAGCATCCGAAAATGTTGATATGGCCAATTTTTCGAAGAATGTTTCCCAACTTACCCTAGAAGAGAAACGCAAACTGCTGGCTCAGTTGCTAAAGAAAAAGGCCAGTGAAGGCGCTGCTTCCTACCATATTGCTACACAGAGCACTATGCCTACAGTTAAGCCTGCTCCTGCTGAGCGGCATCTGCCTTTCCCTTTGAGAGATATACAGCAGGCTTATTGGATCGGTCGTAGTGAGACTTTTGAATTAGGCAATGTCGCTGACCATGTCTATGTGGAAGTGGAAGGTCCCAACATAGATGTAGGTCGTTTTGCACAAGCCTTTCGTCAACTTATTCAGCGTCATGAAATGCTACGTGCAATAGTATTGTCGGATGGTCAGCAGCAGATCCTTCCCGAAGTGCCAGCTTATCAGATCGAAGTATTAGATCTACACGGACAGCAGAGTGAAGTTGTAAACACACATCTGCAAGCAATACGCGAGCGTATGTCTCATCAGGTGCTTAAGACAGATGAATGGCCATTATTCGAAGTACGGGCTTCGTTATTGGATAATGAGCGAGTACGTTTCCATATCAGTTTAGATCTATTGATTGCCGATGTCTGGAGTGTACAAATAATCTTTCGAGAATGGGTACAGTTTTATCTGGAGCCCGAAAAAGTTTTTCCACCTTTAACAATTTCATTTCGTGATTATCTGTTTGCTGAGATTAGCTCGCATAATACAGAGTCTTACCAACGCTCACAACGCTATTGGCGTCAACATATCAACAACTTGCCACCGGCACCAGAACTGCCATTAATAAAAAAACCTAGCGCAATAACACATCCCCGCTTTGTGAGACATATGGGGAAATTATCGCCCACTACCTGGTCAAAATTGAAAGACCGGGCCAGCAACCTTAGTATCACACCTTCAGGTCTATTACTGGCTGCTTATGCTGAGATTCTTACGGCTTGGAGCAAGCGACCACGTTTTACTCTCAATCTACCTCTTTTTAAGCGACTGCCAGTACATCCACAAGTAAATGAGATTGTAGGCAATTTTACTTCTTCAATATTGCTTGCCATAGACAATTCAGGAGCAGATAGTTTTGAAGTGCGTGCACGCCGCTTGCAACAGCAGCTCTGGCGAGATCTGGAGCATAGCAATTACAGTGGCATACAAGTATTGCGAGATATCGCACGTGCCCAGGGCGGCTCGAATCGGGCTACTATGCCAGTGGTGTTTAATGGTGGCTTTCTTGGTACATCAACTCCTGCAGGCCCTAGGGCAGGAATTGCTGAGAAGATCTATACTATCACACAAACACCACAAGTTTGGTTAGATCATCAAGCTAATGAGGAGGAGGGCGCACTTCTCTTTAACTGGGATGTGGTAGAGGAACTCTTTCCTGCTGGATTGATCGATGATATGTTTGGCGCTTATTGTCAATTACTTAATAATCTAGCAGAACAAGAAGAGTGTTGGGATAAAGTAACACAACAATTAATACCACCTATACAACTAGAACAGAGACGCGCTATCAATGCGACGGCGGCGACAATCTCAACAAAACTGCTACATACCCTCTTTGCTGAGCAGGTTGAGCAAAGACCAGATCAAACAGCAATTGTCATTGCCCAACGCATCCTCACTTACCAAGAGTTATACAATCGTGCAAATCAATTAGCGCACCAGTTGCGACAATTGGGCGCTGTGCCTAACACATTAGTAGGTGTAGTAATGGAGAAGGGATGGGAGCAGGTGGTAGCTGTGCTAGCGATCTTACAAGCTGGCGCCGCATATCTTCCTATTGAAGCCACTCTGCCCCAAGAACGCCGTAATTATCTGCTTGAACATGGCGGCGTATCATTGGTACTCACTCAATCTTGGTGGAATGAACAGTTAGAATGGCCAGAGCAGATTCAACGGCTCTGTGTAGATAATCAGGCATATGTAGCTACTAGCAGACCACTCACACCTTTACAGAAGCCAGAAGATCTTGCTTATGTAATCTACACTTCTGGTTCTACAGGATTACCTAAAGGGGTGATGATTGATCATCTGGGCGCTGTCAACACAGTGTTGGATATAAATCAACGCTTTCAAGTAGGACCAGAGGATTGTGTATTAGCAATATCCTCTTTAAGCTTTGACCTGTCGGTCTATGATATCTTTGGCCTACTTGCTGCCGGCGGTACGGTTGTAATACCGGAAGCCGCTACCACTCGCGATCCCGCCTATTGGGTAAAATTAATAGAGGAGAAGAGGGTTACGATCTGGAACTCTGTGCCGGCGCTTATGAAGATGTTAGTAGATTATCTAGCCGGGCGAGCTGAGCCTTTACCAGCTTCTCTACGACTAACCTTACTGAGTGGCGATTGGATACCGGTAGCATTGCCATCTGAGATCAAAACACGTGGTAAAGAGCTTCAAGTGATCAGTTTAGGAGGCGCTACCGAAGCTTCTATCTGGTCTATTCTCTATCCTATTGAAGAAGTAGATCCAACCTGGAAGAGCATTCCTTATGGCCGGCCTATGGTGAACCAGAGTTTTCATGTACTTAATGATCAACTTGAACCTTGTCCAGTATGGGTAGCAGGCCAACTCTACATAGGTGGAATAGGAGTAGCAAAAGGCTACTGGCGAGATGAAGCAAAGACCCAAGCCAGTTTTATTATCTATCCACAGACAGGCGAACGCCTCTATCGCACAGGCGATTTAGGCCGCTATTTACCGGATGGTAATATAGAATTTTTGGGTAGAGAAGATTTTCAAGTCAAGATTCAAGGCTATCGTATAGAGTTAGGTGAAATAGAAGCAACACTAGCCCAGTATCCAGGTGTGCGTGAATGTGTAGTAGTAGCACGTGAAGATATCCCTGGCGACAAGCGGCTAGCAGCTTATCTGGTTATGCAGAGCGAGGTAGAGAGCCGTGAGCTAAGCGATTTTTTACAACAGCGATTGCCAGAATATATGCGGCCATCAGCGTTTGTAATACTTGATCATTTACCACTCTCCTACAATGGTAAAGTAGAACGTCGTCTGTTGCCTACCCCAGAACGAGCCAAAACAGAAGCATCTGGCGAGTTTGTTGCGCCACGCAGTGCTAATGAAGAGATATTGGCGAATATTTGGGCAGAAGTATTACGACTAGAGCGGGTTGGTGTGAATAGTAATTTCTTTGAATTAGGTGGCGACTCGATCCTTAGTATTCAAATTATTACTAAGGCAGGTCAAGGCGGTATACAGATTAGCCCTAGACAGATCTTTCAATATCCTACCATTGCGCAATTAGCACTAGTGGCAGGCAGCACAAAAACCGTTACTGCAGCACAAGAGACTGTTACTGGAGCAGTACCCCTTACTGCTATTCAACACTGGTTCTTTGAGCAACAGCTTGCTC